>NZ_SPPK01000007.1 GCF_004569505.1 Dysgonomonas mossii | reverse complement strand
CCGTAACGATATTCAGGTGGTTATAACACCGGGGCTCCACCTCTTCCCATTCCGAACAGAGAAGTTAAGCCCGGTCGTGCCGATGGTACTGCGTAAAAGTGGGAGAGTAGGTTACCGCCGTTTTAAACGCAAAGTCCGTATACATCTAATTGTATGCGGACTTTTGCTATTGATACAATCCAAGCATACAAAGGATAAACAGCATAAGAAAGGAGAGCTATAATAGACTCTCCTTTTAGGTTTACAAAAGATAATATGATGTATACAATATGTCTTTTACAAAATCACATCCAGATTGTTACGGCTTTCGTAAATATAATTGTCTTGAACACTTTTTGCGTAGTTGATAATATCAGATACCGTTAATTTGGTATTAGGATCGTTCAATATATATTGTACATAAAATCCACGAGTATAACCGTGAGGTAATTCTATATATCCTTCCGGAGGCGAGTCTTTAAGCCCTAATTTTTTTATGTCTGTTTTGTCCTTATTGATATACAATTTATATCCTAGCTCTATATCTGTTAATGGCCTGCACCAACGTACATTGAGATAGTGATATGATTCATACTCTTTGCTAGTTATATAATCATGTATGCCTACATACCCAAGAGTATTATTTGTGTTTTGTACAGATAAATACACAGTATAGAATAGATGATAGATATCACCTCTTAGACCATCATCATAACAGCCGCCATTAGGCCCCAAACCATTACACCATCTACCATTTCCATTTAGACGGGCTCCTCCGGGCATCATATTGAAACCATATATATTTGTTGATTTTTCGAACCAATAAACTTTATATGGGCTATTATTTCCTTGATAGATATTAAAGGCTAATGGATTCTCTCCATTCATGCTACTTAATGCGAAGCGTACATCTCTTTCGTTAAGATTTGTATGAGTAGCATCATGCGATGTGTTGAATGGCGACATAGCAAATAATTGCCTGTAATCGGCAGGGAAAGGTAATCTCCAACCTTCAATCTTATTGCCATTCTCGTCAGCCATAAAGCAGTACTTATTCATATATTCTATACTCGGATAGCTGTAATATCTTCCATAGTATTTTTCAAAATTGGTTATATTCGATAATTGATAATATTGGGGATCGATGCGCACACGTTCAAGATATCTATTTAAGATATTTTGAGTGATAGGTACGTCATTTTCGAAGCCATTACCTTTTTTTATTGTATGAGTAAAATTCCTATCGATCCAGTAATATTCTCCAATACGCACAGCATTATATTCCCCTAAGTTTATAAGCCCTTGATAATTTATGAATTGCAAGGTCTGCTCTTCCGGTATTTCTTTCAATTTGGAATCTATATACGAGAATGTAGCTTCGATACAAGAGTACTTTAGAATAATTTCTATTCGTTTTTGGCTGGCATCATAGTTATCGGGAGAACTTATTTCTTCTATCACATATTTCCCTATAGCTAGATTTGTGATATTCATTGTTCCGGATGTAAGCGTATATGTGCCTACAACTTGATTATTAACATTTAGAATCTGATATTGTCCACCACTTATGAGTGATTTGTTATTGATATTTTTAGCAGATATTGTAAGGCAAGTACCTGTTTCATTTTGGTTCTCATTGCATGCTTTGGATATCAGGGCAATGAAGAGTAGTATACTGGTGTATACAAATAATTTGTTTTTCATTATTCATGTTTTAGCAAGTTTGCTAATTCTATTGAAACTTAAAATATAAATAGAGCATTTATTATCCACATGATGTATACAAACATATTCTTATTGTATACTTAAAACGTCTCGATGACACAATTGTTTTTTTTGTAATGTTAAAAGAATAGGGGCTAAAGATTTTTTAAGAATTTCAAATTCTCTTTTTATATATAGAAAAATGAATGCACTTATAAAAAATGTATCTTTGCCCGTAGATTTAAATAAAATAATTTAGATATGCCAAGAATATCTATAATAACACCAACATACAATTCTGAAAATACATTACAAGGAACAATTGAAGCCTTGTTAAGACAGACCTTCTTTGACTTTGAATATATTATCATCGATGCGGTATCGAAAGACCAAACTCTGTATAAAATAGAGAGTTATATCCCTGCCTTCGAAAAGAAAGGAGTTACTGTACGCATAGTTAGTGAACCCGACAAAGGTGTTTATGATGCCATGAATAAAGGAATATCTCTTGCTAGCGGAAAGTTGATCGGGATAACCAACTCTGATGATTGGTATGAGGATAATACCCTCGAAGTTATGTGGAATAAGTTTTCTGACGGAGTGGTAGATCAGAGCAATTCTATGATATACGGTATAGAGCGCGTGTGGAAAGACGATAAGATTTTTAATGTACAACGCCGTGGAGCTTCGTTTATATCGGAGAGTGTACTGCCTCACTCTACATTTTTTGTCTCTAAAGAGGTTTACAATAAATACGGAGCATTTGATCTTTCTATAAAGGTCTTGGCTGATTATGACTTTATTTGTAGATGTGTAAGTAAAGGTGTAAAGCTCGAAGAAGTGGATGTTGTGATCTCTAATTTCAGATTAGGAGGTATATCTTCTTCTTATTTTGATTTTTATTCCGATTATTATATGATACAGCATAAATATGCCTTTATTTCAGATAAAAAATACAAGGAATATAAGTGCATCCTTAGTTTGAAGAAAATCATAAACAGGTTTATCAGAAAATGGTAGATACGTACCAGTCAATACTTAATAAAAAAGAGAAAAGGGACTCCCTCTTCTCTTTTTTAGTTTATAATATGCCGTATTAATTACTTTAACTGTGGATCCATCCAACTTAATCTGTTTTTTATCCATGTTTTAAGATAATTGACTTCACCTTGATAACTTCCAGTCACAATAGGGTTAGGCCAGACTTGCTTATCCAGTATTAACCATTTCTGAAAATTATAATGTTGAGATACATTTATTTTTTCAGCCATGTTATCAATGAACGTATTTATATTTGCGTCACTTAATTCATTTCCGCGTAATTCGTTCCATCTGTCTTTTACCATATTTTCAAATTCGGGATGAGAGAAAAATTGTTGATACCAAGGAGCTCTTGCTCGTGCATGCCATCCTGATACCATATCGCAATTGTCGTAATTTACATTCCCGAAAGCAATATCATAGTCCCATACCGGCCCGAAATATAACTTGTCGTCGCCTCTGTTTTTATAAACAAATGTACTTAGGCGGAGGTTGCCATCAACGTTTTTGGATAATTCGTTTAATAATACATAATCAATGAATGATTTCATATCCAAATACTTCGGTAATTCTTCTACAGGGTTTATATCATTTTTTCCGTATATGATATTTTCTATATTTTGGATATAGTTTGATATATATTCTTTTTGATTAGCGGGCATGTCTTCCGGTGTGTTTACACAGAATATCATTTTTGCTTCTAGTGTTTCAAACCATACAGGTTCTCCTTTTCGCTCATCTATTTCGAGCAGATATCCTCCTGTAATATCTGTATCTGTTGCTTTCAATTCGGGGATATTGACCCTGTTTTTGTCTACGCGTATATGTTCTCCAAGCATGTAATTTCCAATATATTCTCCATTAAGCACAACATCCACATACTGCATGCGTGGAGTCCAAGCAAATCCCATACGGCGGCTGATTTCGAACGCCAGCTCGTTTCGCATCAATGTCTTATCCGAGTAATTGGCAAGCAACACCCAATGTTTGTTTTTAGGCATGCCCAATACTTGTGCCGATTCTTTTAGTTTCAGTTTGTAAGGTTTCTTTTCCATTCCCCACGTACTGTTCCCACGACCTTTTATTTCGGTGTCAGCTTCCATTAGCTTCTCTTTTATAACCCCTTTATTATCCCTTGATTCTATCTTTATGGTTGCGTCCATATAGTCATCCTTCGATATAATTGGTGTGCCGTTTTTAGTATTGATAGTCAGTAGCGGGAAATAGTACCCTTCGAGAGGTGCCGGCGGGGCAGCTTCTTGTTGTATGCTTACTTTTTGTATTTTTGTTTTGGTTTTTATAACCAACTGTGTTGTAAGCTTAACCTCTTGCGTGTTTTCTTTGGCTTCTACAGTAATCGTTACATCTCCCTCTCCCGACAAGGGGCTCACAGTGCACCATGAGGGAATATTCTTATCAATTTCCCATTTGTTATTTGACTTGATCGTAAAACTTTGTTTTTCAGCCGATATTTTAAAAAATAATTGACTTTTTGATACACTGAGCGTCTCTTCTATTTCATTGTCTTTATCAGAGCAACTTGTTATAGAAAAGAAGATACTTAAAATAAAAAATAAAAATGCGAATTGTTTTTTCATTGTATTTGGTTAAATTTATTCATTGGACATATCGATGGATACAAAGAAAACAAAAGCAATCAGAATTTTATTGATTTTTGCATGTTTTTATATAAATAAAACTGTTAATTTTTTGATTCTGTTCTTTATTTATAAGCAAGCAAAACGATGGCTTCTATTCTTGCTTATGTGGATAAAAATCTGTATATTTGTTAGATTTTTCAAACGCAAAACCTCAGGCGATTATTCGCCTATTTAATAGCAAAATATAAATATGACTGAGAACCAAAAAATTGCAAGCGAATCTTATTCCGCACAAAATATTCAAGTGCTGGAAGGCCTTGAAGCTGTAAGGAAAAGACCCGCGATGTATATCGGTGATATAAGCGAAAAAGGATTACACCATCTTGTGTATGAAGTTGTAGACAACTCTATTGACGAGGCATTGGCCGGATATTGTGATGATATCAAAGTCACTATACACGAGGATAATTCGATAACAGTACAAGACAATGGTCGTGGTATCCCGGTGGATATAATGGCTAAAGAGAAAAAATCCGCTCTTGAAGTCGTTCTTACAGTCTTGCATGCCGGAGGTAAATTCGACAAAGGAACTTACAAAGTTTCGGGAGGTCTTCACGGTGTGGGGGTGTCGTGTGTCAACGCATTGTCTACATACCTAAAAGCCGAAGTACACAAACAAGGGAATGTATATGTACAGGAATATTCTTGTGGAAAACCCCTGACTGGTGTAGAAAAAATAGGAACTACAGATCATACAGGTACAATTATAACATTCAAACCGGATGATTCTATATTTGTAGTAACAGAGTACAAATATGATACATTGGCGTCACGTCTTCGCGAACTGGCTTTTCTTAATGCCGGAGTTCGTCTATCGTTGGTCGATCATCGTCAGGTAAAACAAGATGGAACATTCAAGACAGATACTTTCTTCTCTGAAAAAGGGCTGGAAGAATTTGTACGATATATAGATGCGTCTAAAGAAGCATTAATAGAAGATGTAATACACATTGTTACCGAAAAACAAGGAGTACCTGTAGAAGTGGCGATGACATATAATACATCTTATAATGAGAATGTATATTCGTATGTAAATAATATACACACAATAGAAGGTGGTACACATCTTACCGGATTTCGCCGTGGGTTGTCTCGTACGCTGAAGAAGTATGCTGATGACTCGAAGATGCTTGAGAAAGTGAAAGTGGAAATTAATGGTGATGACTTCCGTGAAGGACTTACTGCTGTTGTTTCTATCAAAGTTGCTGAGCCTCAGTTTGAAGGACAGACAAAGACTAAGCTTGGTAACAACGAGGTTATTGGAGCTGTTGATCAGGCTGTGGGAGAGGCTTTAGGTATTTATCTTGAAGAGCATCCGAAAGAAGCAAAAATCATTGTAGAAAAAGTTATTCTTGCAGCAACGGCACGTGCAGCGGCTCGCAAAGCTCGTGAGTTGGTACAACGTAAATCTCCGCTTACAGGTGGTGGTTTACCGGGAAAACTGGCTGACTGTTCGAGTAAAGATGCTTCGATATGTGAGATTTTCCTTGTCGAAGGAGACTCTGCGGGTGGTACAGCAAAACAAGGTCGTGACCGTGGGTTCCAAGCAATTCTTCCTCTTAGGGGTAAGATTCTGAATGTGGAGAAAGCGATGCCTCACAAAGTTCTCGAAAGTGATGAGATAAAAAATATATATACAGCACTAGGAGTAACGATAGGAACGGAAGAAGACTCTAAAGAGTTGAACCTCCAAAAGCTTCGTTATCAAAAAGTGGTGATCATGACCGATGCCGATGTGGACGGAAGCCACATTGCAACGCTGATTCTTACTTTCTTCTTCCGCCATATGAAAGCACTGTTGGAGAAAGGGTATATCTATATTGCAACGCCTCCGCTTTATCTTTGCCGCAAGGGTAAAAATGAAGAGTATTGCTGGGACGATCGCCAACGCCGTGCGTTTATAGAGAAATATGCCGATGGTGACGAAAATGCTATTCACACACAGCGATATAAAGGTCTTGGAGAAATGAATGCCGAGCAGCTTTGGGATACTACCATGAATCCTGAGCATCGTACATTGCGTCAGGTGACGATTGAAAATGCTGCTGAAGCCGATCATGTTTTCTCTATGCTGATGGGTGAAGACGTAGCTCCACGTCGTGAGTTTATCGAAGAAAATGCAACTTATGCTAAGATTGATGCATAAGTAGGATATTACAAAATAGAAAAAGCCGCAATTGATTCAAATTGCGGCTTTTTTGTGTATAATTGCTTCGTTCTTTCGGATCTTCGTTCTTTCGGATTTGCAATCCGAAAATATTTATTGTAGGATTTAAAATCCTTTGATACAAAAGCTTTCGGATTGCAAATCCGAAAAGACCATGGGACTAAATATCGTTTCCCTTGCAGAGTTTAAGAGCTCTGTTATTAGTAAATAAGACAATCTCATTTAGGGTATTGTCATAAGTAGTCACCTTATTTTTTTTATTGATTTATATCGAAAAATGAAGCGAAAATTATTTTTGTAACTATCTTTGAATTATAATCTTATCTGATATGCTGAATGCTTGTATATAAAAAAATAAGGATTTATTATTTTTCGGGAACAGGGAATGCGAAAAGGATTTCCTATTGGATTCGAGAATTTGCTGCCGAAAAGAATATAATATGCAATTTAGAGAATATCGATACAGCAAAACACAACAGTATTGACATAGATCCTGGCACTTTGGTAATTATTATTTCACCAATACATGGATTCAACTATCCCCCAATAACTCTCGACTTTATTCGCCGATTTCCAAAAGGCTCTAACGATATTATACTAATGAATACAAGAGCCGGACTAAAGATTGGAAAAACGGTAACACCGGGTTTGACTGGAATCGCATTTTTTGTATCAACAATAATGCTAAAAATGAAAGGGTATAAGATTAAAGGACAAATACCTTTCGATATGCCGTCTAATTGGATGTCGATTCATCCGGCATTAAATAAGAATGCTGTGGCATTTTTGCATGAAGCTAATTTTTATAAAGTAAAGAAATATTGTGACAGGATATTTGAAGGAAATTCTGTTTTTGTATCATACAGGGATATTGTTCAAGATATACTGATATCCCCTATATCTTTAGGATATTATATTGCAGGGCGTTTTGCCTTTGCAAAATCATTCTATGCTTCAACAGCTTGTGATGGATGCCAGCTCTGTGTGAAACAATGTCCTGTAAAAGCAATCAAAATATTAAACAAGCGTCCTTTTTGGCTCTTGAAGTGTGAAAGTTGTATGCGATGTATGTCTCTTTGTCCTAAAAGAGCAATAGAAAGTGCTCACGGACTCTTTGTTATTATAAGTATATTCTATTCTACACTTGCAACTTATCTGTTAAACAAATTATCTTCCGATTTTTTGCATTATCCTTTTGTCGAAAAAGTCTTTTCTTTTATCGTCTTTTTTATTCTTCTTATTTTTTTCTATCGGATTCAACATCTTTTTCTTTTGAATAAATACACCGGACGGCTAATTTCATTTTTCTCTCTTACTCATTATAAATTCTGGGGAAGATACAGATCTATTGCTGATGCTATATGGAAGCAAAAGAAAAATTGAAAAGATATCCATCTAAAACATATTTATCACTTTCCTAAATAATTATCTATTATAAACAACTTATTATAATAGATATGGCAAAGTACACAGAAAAACTAGTAGAGAAGATTGTTAGACTGATAGAAGCAGATACTTATTCTATCTCGGAGATATGCAGCATATTAAAAATCAGCAGAAAGTCTTTTTATGAATGGAAAGATACAAAGCCCGAATTCAGAGAAGCAATAGAAAAAGCGATAGACCGTCGTGATGATAACTACTGATACTGGCTCGTAAGTCTCTAAAAAGGAAGCTGGAAGGTTATACCCTTACAGAGACAAAGACGATATACGTTCCCGATAAAAATAATCCTGATGAGCTGGTCTTAAAATCGCAGATCGTAAAACAAAAAGAATATGCCCCTGATACCCATGCGATAAAACTTACACTTTCTCGTCAAGATAGTAAAGCCAATAAAGAAGAGGAGAACTCCCAGTCTGCTTTAACCATTATTGTTCGTGATCCGAAAACAGCGGAGAATCTAAATCTGTTGCGTGAGAATTTAAGGAAAGGAAGCACCCCAAAAAAAGGCAAAGATTTACATCCGCAAAAAGACGGTATATCTTCCAAGCCACAAGATATAGCAGATTGTTCTACAGTAGAGAGTGATGAAGCAAGTAATGAAAACTCGGAAGTTGAGCTCAAACCGAAATTCGTTAAGGTTGAGAGGAGTGGCGAAGTCTTACCTCCCGGATATCTTTACAGAGGGTGACAATATATAAACAGTATGATATGTGTTACTTTTGTCACTTTTCGGAGTTAGACGCCTTGCTTGTTTTAGTGTAGTGAAGGTACTAATCGAAAAAACTCTTAAATGAAACCTCTACCTCACAACAAATCTCTATATTTGTAGATTGTATTCTGTAAAATAAACTAGTATAAGATGGCAATTAAGAACATATACATTACATGCATGTCTTTGATTTTTATAGCATGCTCTTGTGGTAAAACAACTCAAAATGCGAATACGATGGCTGACTCGTATCAGAAAGTATCGCCGGACTTCAACGCCGATAGTGCATACGCTTATTTAGACAGACAAGTTGCATTCGGATACCGTGTGCCGAACACTAAAGAACACGTTGCTTGCGGCGATTATCTGGTAGCCGAAATGAAACGTTTCGGAGCACAAGTTCAGGAACAGAAGATGGTTGTAACGGCATACGATGGCACAAAGCTTAATGCCCGCAATATAATAGCCTCTTATGGCTTAGATAAGAAAAACAGGGTGCTACTTTTTGCTCATTGGGACACACGTCCCTACTCAGATCAGGATCCTGATCCGGCTAATCTAAAGAAACCGTTGCTGGGTGCTAATGACGGCGCCAGTGGAGTAGGAGTATTGATGGAGGTAGCAAGAGTACTTCAGTCGAAAGCTCCTGAGGTAGGAGTAGATATCATCTTTTTTGATGCAGAAGATTATGGTATTCCTGCTTTTGCGGAGAAATCTTTGATTAAAGGAGAAACATGGTGTTTAGGCTCTCAGTACTGGGCAAATAATCCGCATGTGCCAAACTATAAAGCTAAATTCGGGATATTATTGGATATGGTTGGAGCAGAAGGTGCAACCTTTTATAGAGAAGCAATATCCAAAGAATATGCAGAAGATATACTTGAAAAAGTATGGAGAACAGCCGGACTGCTTAGTTATGGCAAGTTCTTTATTGGTAAAGATGTGGGTGGAGTAACAGACGATCATGTTCCTGTAAATCAGATTCGCAAGATACCGAGTATCGATATTATCGATTACCGTCAGGATATGGATCATGGGTTCTTCCACTCATGGCATACACAAAAAGATGATATGCGTAATATCAGTAAAGAAACATTGAAGGCCGTAGGACAAACAGTGCTGGAGGTTGTATATAAGGAAAAATAAACAGAGGGAATAAATGGCTACAATAAACGAAGTTCAAGACGAGATTATAGAAGAATTTTCGATGTTTGACGATTGGATGGATCGTTACGCATTATTGATAGAATTGGGAAATTCACTGGATAAATTAGACGATAAGAATAAGACAGAAGACAATCTTATTGTTGGTTGCCAAAGCCGTGTATGGCTACAGGCAGATTACATCGACGGTAAAATAGTGCTTAAAGCGGAGAGCGATGCCGTAATCGTAAAAGGCATTATTGCTCTACTGATAAAGGTGTTGTCGAACCGTACGCCGGATGAAATTATAAATACCGATCTTTACTTTATAGAGAAGATTGGGCTGAAAGAAAACCTTTCGCCTACACGCTCCAACGGGCTTGTGTCTATGATAAAGCAAATCCGTTTTTATGCGATGGCATATAAGGCGAAGGAAATCGGTGAGGTAGGAGCTTAACGCTTGGGGATGTCAAAAAGCCCTGTAAACGATCATACGTCCGTTTATTTCTATCGTAAACTCATCGCTTGTAGACTCGTTCAGGGTAGCTTGCCACCAGTTGGTAAATATCCGTTTTTCGATAGCATACAAAAGATTGTGTGATGTTACAATGCTCTGATCTATGCAGAACAAAGAGACTTGCTGCCCTTTATAGCTTTCGAAAATAGAGGTGGAGCCTATTCCGTTAAATACACCGTAGTTGGTAATCATTTCCACGTCGGCATCATTCATATACTCGCATAGCAGGCTTATATTGGCAATGGTATGATCTTCCCGTTTGCCTGTTGCGCCGAGTATCGTCAACTCTTTTCTTCCTTGTTTCAAGCAGAATCGTACGGCTTTTGTAAGGTCGTTGGTCTCCTGTTCGGGTATTCTATGTATAATATCTGCAAACCGTATTTGGTTCTCTTCCGAGAGTGAATCGCAATCTCCAACTATTGCATCGGGTAATCTGCTTGTGTTTGTCAGATTATTCGTTGCCCCGTCGCAACATACAAGGTACTTGCAGTTGTTGAGTATCGATAAAGCTAAAGGATTGGAAGGGAAATTGCCATTTGCCAATATGACAGTATCTGTCCGGCGGTTTATATCGGGGAGGTTGTATTTTTTCATTCTGAAATTATCATATAATAAGAGGGGGTAAAATTAGTAAATAGTTTAGTATTAAGTTTTATTGATGTGAAGAAAGTAAAATAAAAGCTGATCTGTTTTATAGGGAAGATTAATCATAGTAAAGAAAGAGGTTAATTTTTTATACTAAATTATTTAAACATCGAGAATAAAATCACGACCTTTGCAACTTGTAATTTTTTTGACGAAAAAATCAATAAAAATGATAGAAATAAATAAAGTACCGTCACCTTGCTTTGTGATGGAAGAAGAATTGCTTAGAAACAATCTCAGTCTTATCAAATCGGTAAAAGATAGGGCAGGAGTGAATATTATATTAGCTTTCAAGGCGTTTGCAATGTGGAAATCGTTCCCTATTATAAGAGAATACATTCCATGTTCTACAGCAAGTTCTGTGTATGAAGCGCAATTGGCGTATGAAGAAATGGGAAGCTTGGCGCATACTTTTTCTCCTGCATATACACCCGAAAATTTTCCTCTTTTCATGCGTTATAGCAGTCATATTACGTTCAACTCTTTATCGCAGTTCGATCGGTTTTATCCTGAAACGTTGAAGCATTCTCATAAAATATCTTGCGGTTTACGTATCAATCCCGAATATTCTACAGTAGAGACTGATTTATATAATCCGGCTACTCCGGGTTCACGTCTCGGTATCTCTTTGGATCAGTTGGGTGACAAGTTACCCGAAGGTGTAGAAGGACTGCATTTTCATACATTGTGCGAATCATCGTCATACGACTTAGAGAAAACCCTGGAAGTGATTGAGCAGAAGTTTGGGCATTTATTGTCGCAGGTGAAGTGGTTTAATATGGGAGGCGGACACCTTATGACTCGAAAAGATTATGACGTGGAACATCTCATCGGCTTACTCAAATCTTTTAAATCGAAGTATCCCAATCTTGAGATTATCATGGAGCCGGGAAGTGCTTTTGCTTGGCAAACAGGAGTTCTGGTTTCTACAGTGGTAGATATTGTAGAGAATAGGGGTATTAAGACAGCAATACTTGATGTGTCTTTTGCATGCCATATGCCCGATTGTTTGGAAATGCCTTATAAACCGCATATCAGAGGCGCATATCACGAACCGGTAGAAGGACTGCCAACTTATCGTATGGGAGGAAGTAGTTGCCTGAGTGGTGATTTTGTTGGAGAATGGTCTTTTGATGAACCTCTTCTTATAGGTGATAAGATTATATTCGAAGATATGATTCATTATACAATCGTGAAGACTACTATGTTTAATGGTATATCTCATCCGGCTATTGCTCTTTGGAATAAGTCTGACCAGTTGGAGATTTACAGGGAATTTAGTTACGAGGATTATAAAACTCGTATGAGCTAGAATGTTAAATATTAGATCATAAACAATATAGGTTTAAGGATGGCGTTTCATAGATAGAACTAACTTATTTAAGGAAATTGCCTATGAAAAAAAACTATACTCATAAGCTGTGCAAAAGTGTTGATAATGAAGGGGAGGTTGTCGCACCTGCCAAAAGTACGCTGGACTTTCTGAAACAGTTTGCACGAACATATTATGCTGAGAAATCTTTGCCAAGATCACTAAATGAGTTTTGTGTGAATTGATAAATCTCTCAGAAAAGAATAAAGGGTATAGACATTTGATGTTTGTACCTTTTTTCTTTTTGTCACTTGTGCTCTTTTTCGTATTTTTGCTTTGAAGGATGATAACATCAAATTTATAACTTATAATTCAATAGTATGCACCATAAAATAGCTCCGTCATTATTGTCAGCTGATTTTCTTAATTTGCAAGCCGATATAGAAATGGTAAACAATAGTGAAGCCGATTGGTTTCATTGTGATGTAATGGACGGAACATTTGTTCCCAATATCTCGTTCGGTTTTCCGATAATTAAGCAGATCAGTAAAATGGCAAAGAAACCATTGGATGTACATCTGATGATTGTAAACCCCGATCAGTATATTCCTGTTGTAAAGGATGCAGGTGCATATCTGATGAATGTGCATTACGAGGCTTGTGTACACTTGCATCGAACTATTGCAGCAATACACGATGCGGGGATGAAAGCTGCCGTTACTTTAAATCCTCATACTCCTGTTAGTTTACTCGAAGATATACTTCAGGATTTGGATATGGTATTGCTTATGTCTGTTAATCCGGGCTTTGGTGGTCAGAAGTTTATAGAGCGCACACTCGATAAAGTGTCTTGTCTTAAAGATATGATTGTAAGACGAGGGTTACATACACTTATCGAAGTAGATGGAGGTGTAAATTTGGAAACGGGAAAACGCTTGGTCGATGCCGGAGCAGATGTTCTGGTTGCCGGGAATGCTGTATTTGCAGATGCCAACCCGACAGAAATGATTCATAAACTGAAAAGTCTGTAATAGACTTGATGTAGTATTTTAACAGGTGCTGTGGAATGAGAAATCCATTGTCGAAAATACCATTCCTTTTCCTCTTGCTCTCGCTGATTGTAGGTATTCTGTTTCAGTACTATTTTAAGAACGAATATATAAGCATAGTCTTTTTCCTGTCAGGAACTATGGCTATGCTTTTGTCATATCTTGTGCCAAAAGATCGGCGATTTTCTTTACGCTGGCTCTTTGGTTTGGGCGTAGTTTTAGCAACTGTCGGAATAGGAGCTTTCTCGACAGCGCATCGTCAGCACTTATCTGAATATACTTTTTCGGGGACAAGAAACCTTTATAGAGGTATTGTAACAGACTCTCCTCAAGAAAAAGCTAAGACTGTCGCATATAGGGTATTTTTGCCCGATGAAGATAAGCAGGTAGTCTGTTATTTTCAAAGAGATTCGTTGATCTCCGATCGATTGAATCCGGGGGATGAGTTCCTTTTTTATGGCGAGGTTCAGCCCTTCCGAAATATGGGTAATCCTGATGATTTTGATTATGTCAGGTATATGTATAATCAAAACTTTGTAGGTTCTGTTTATGTCTCATCAGATGCTTATAAAAGGACAGGTGAAGTCTCATCTAACTTTAAGTATCAAGCTTTACGTTGCAGGCAAGCTATTCTCGATTTCTATAAGGCTTTGAATCTGAAAGAGACAGAGTATGCTGTTCTGTCGGCGTTGACTCTTGGCTATCAGAACGAATTGAGTGATGATCTGAAACAAGGATTCAGGACGACAGGAACCGTACATGTTTTATCCGTGAGCGGATTACATGTTGGTATTATTTATGTAATGATGACTTTCCTGCTGGGCTTTGTTCATCGAAATTCAAAGTACTATTGGATAAAGCCAGTCCTTATAATTCTTTTATTATGGGGGTATGCTTTTATTACGGGTTTGCCTCCTTCGGTAGTTAGGGCAAGCGCAATGTTAAGTGTGTTTTGTGTATCGGAGATCGTTGGGCGAAAAAGCTTTTCTATTCACGCCTTGTTCATCGCCGCATTCTTTATGCTTTTAGTCAATCCTTTCTCTTTGTTTGATATTGGGCTGCAATTAAGTTTCATGTCCGTACTCTCCATCTTATATCTTCACCCAAAGATGTCGGGTCTGATTAAGATAGAGAATAAATACATAAGGTATATCTGGCAGATGTTTGCTCTTTCAGTTGTTGCACAGTTGGCTACGTTTCCTATTTGCCTTTACTATTTCGGAACGTTCCCTACATATTTCTTTATTGCCAATTTGATTATAGTCCCTGTCGTTTCTTTGATTATGTATGCTGCTGGAGGAATTGTCTTTGCAAAAATGCTGAGTTTTGTATTCTCTGATTTTAGTTATTACTTATACTATCTTCCGGTGAAACTTTTACAGGTATTAATTAGTTTTATGACCTACGTAATTCATTTGTTTGAACAATTACCCTTTGCTTTTTTGCAAAATGTAAAAGTTTCTTTTATCGACTTGTGGTTGATCTTTGCGATGATAATCGGGATATTGTTTTCCTTATATATAAGAAATCGAAGGCTTTAATTGTAGGCTTAACCGCCATATTGGTATTGCTTACGAGTCATATTCACAGCAAGGTCGTTGATAATACAGAAGTGATAACTGTTTATAATAGAAGTCAGGCTTCAGAGATAAAATGGAGTAAGTCTGGGGTTCAAACAGATATCCTACCGGGTGATACCACGAGTGGCTATATATACATTGGTTATCAAACAAACAATATGCTGATTTTGTCTTCTGATAACTGGAAAGAGCAGGCTACAGAAGAAAGATTTAAGGTTAACAATTTGGTGCTTACTCACAGTAACAGTTTCTCTTTATATTCTTTAACTCAGCTCTTTTGGATAGAAAATGTAGTTTTAGATGCTTCATTATCAAGATATACTAGGCGTCGACTAGCTAAAGAATGTCAAAAACTAAATATTACTTATCATGATGTAACTCAAAGTGGTGCATTTAGTTTGATTTTTTAGTACTTTTGTTGTTTGTATTTTAATTAGAATAAGGAGTTCTTGTAAATGATATCGAAAATAATAGCTAGTCAGAAGATAACAGCGGTAGAAGAGCTACTCGATCAACATGACAAAATTGTAATAGTTACCCATGTTTCTCCTGATGGAGATGCTATTGGATCTTCTCTTGGTTTGTACCATTATTTGAATGACTTGGGTAATGATGTAAATATTATAGTTCCTAATTCATTTCCTGATTTTTTGAAATGGATACCCGGAGCGAAGGATATTTTTGATTATGAAAAATATCCCGAATATGCTCAAAAGCTTATAGCAGAGGCTGAGCTTATCTTTTGTCTCGACTTTAATGTGCCAAAGCGGTCACACCATTTGGCTCCATTTATTGAGGCTGCTAAGGGAAAGAAAGTCTTGATAGATCATCACCCTGATCCAACAGAGTTCTGCGATGTGATGATTTCATACCCTGAAATATCATCTACTAGCGAGCTCGTGTTTCGTTTGATCTGCCGTATGGGCGATTTTGAAGTGATGAGTTATAATACTGCTACTGCTATTTATACCGGTATGATGACCGATACAGGAGCATTTACTTACAACTCCAATAATATTGAAATATATTATATCATAGGAGAATTACTGAAAAAAGGAATAAATAAAGATCAGATATATTCGAATGTATATCATAACTATACAGAAGATCGTTATCGCATGTTAGGATATACATTAAGTGAGAAAATGAAGGTTTATCCGGAATATAACTCAGCTCTCATTTGGCTGACGAATGAGGAACAAAGTCGATATAATGTAAAAAAAGGTGATACTGAAGGTTTTGCAAATTTGCCGTTGAATATAAAAGGAATTATTTTTTCAGTTTTTATTCGTGAAGACAATGATTTTATAAAAATTTCGTTTCGTTCACAAGGAGACTTTCCTAGCAATCAATTTGCTTCTAAATGTTTTAACGGTGGTGGTCACCTGAATGCAGCGGGAGGAGAGTTTTACGGAACAATGGATGAGGCTATTGCAATATTTGAAAAGGCCTTACCCGAATTTGGTGACTTATTGAAAAAGAATAATATACTTACTAAATAACATAAATATAGATGAAAAAAATCATTGGTGCTATATTTGCTTTTATCGGATTTGCGATCATATTTGTTGCATGTGGAAGCGAGACTTATGCCGATAAGTTAAAGAAAGAAGAGAAAACAATCAATCGCTTTATCGATACATCAGGTATAAAGGTGATTAATAAATATCCCGAAACCAGAGTTTTTAAAGATAAAGAATATTTTAAAGAACCTAATACAGGTATTTATATTCATGTAATTGATTCGGGCACAAAAGACAAGATTAAATCAGGAGATTACGTAACAATGCGTTTTTATGATACAAAAATGCTGCAAACAAATCCGGATACTTTAATTACGAATGACATTCAAGGGGTTACTGAATTTGCATATATGTACATGGATTATGGAAATACCAGTTCGTATCTCTTCAGTAATAGCAACTATATCTATAGTTTGTCTAGCGAGTATTATATGTATTATTTCCTTTCACCGGGATGTGCTTTGCCTTTAGATTATAATTTGGGAAATCAGGCACAGGTAAGTTTAATTGTTCCTTTTTCAAATGGATCTTATTATCAGCAATCAGGATCGTACGAGCCGATATATTTTGGACGTCTGAAATATACAATTGTACCTGATGCAAAATAAGTTTTAGACAGTTACTACATTAATATAATAAAAATGACCTTAATTAAATCTATTTCAGGAATTAGAGGAACCATTGGCGGTAGAGTCGGTGATGGACTAAACCCTTTAGATACTGTGAAATTTGTATCAGCCTATGCAACTTTCATTAGAGAAAGTAAGAATAATGATTCGAACAAAATAGTTGTTGGACGCGATGCCCGTATCTCTGGTAAGATGATGGAACAGATTGTTACCGGAACTCTTATGGGGATGGGTTTTGATGTCGTTAATATTGGTTTGGCTACAACACCTACTACTGAGCTTGCCGTAACAATGGAAAAAGCATGTGGTGGAATTATACTCACAGCCAGCCATAATCCAAAACAATGGAATGCATTGAAGCTTCTGAATGAAAAAGGAGAATTCTTAAATGCAAAAGAAGGAGAAGAGGTTCTTCGTATAGCTGAGGCCGAAGATTTTGATTATGCACATATAGATCATGTTGGTACGCTTACAGAAAGAGACTATACAGATAAACATATACAGGCGGTTTTAGATTTAGAGCTTGTAGACGTAGATGCCATTAAAGCAGCAGATTTTGAAGTAGCTATCGATTGTGTAAACTCTGTGGGAGGAATTGTACTACCTAAACTATTAAAAGCTTTGGGAGTAAATAGAGTCAATGAACTTTATTGCACGCCGAATGGTGATTTCCCGCATAATCCTGAGCCTCTGCCAGAGCATCTCAAAGATATATTTACAATGGTAAAAACCACACCTTCTGATGTGGGCTTTGTTGTAGATCCGGATGTAGACCGTTTAGCTATTGTATGCGAGAATGGAGAGTTTTTTGGAGAAGAATACACCCTGGTTGCTGTTGCAGACTATGTGTTGAAACATACTCCGGGAAATACTGTATCCAATCTGAGCTCTAGCCGTGCTTTGCGTGATGTAACCCGTAAATACGGTTGTGAATATAATGCTTCTGCAGTAGGAGAGGTGAATGTAACTACGCTGATGAAGGCTACCAATGCCGTGATCGGAGGAGAAGGAAATGGTGGTGTTATCTATCCTGCAAGCCACTATGGACGTGACTCTTTGGTAGGTATTGCATTGTTCCTTTCTCATTTGGCACACGAGAAGAAAAAAGTAAGTGAAATACGTGCATCATATCCCGAATATTTTATAGCGAAACAGAAGGTACAGCTAACGCCAAGTATCGATGTAGATGCTATACTGAAAGCTGTTAAAGAAAAATATGTTCAATATGATGTAACAGATATAGATGGTGTGAAAATAGATTTCCCAGACAAATGGGTGCACCTTCGTAAGTCGAATACCGAACCTATTATCCGGGTGTATTCTGAAGCTCATTCGATGAAAAAGGCAGAGGATATCGGAGCTGAGGTAATGGCTGTTATAATGCAACTTGCAAAATAAAAATAGAATAAATAAAGAATAGCAGTTTTGTAAAAAGCTGCTATTTTTTTACCTTTATATTTAGGAATAAAAAATTATCATATATAAAGGATTAATATAGATATGAAAGAATTAACATTCAAAGGCTTTACTCCAAATACTTTTCAGTTTCTCAAAGACCTGAAAGAGAACAACTATAAAGAATGGTTTGATGAGAATAAACATGTATATGAGAAAGAGCTGTTGAATCCATTAAAGGCATTGGTTACAGCTTTGTCTCCCGCAATGCATAATATCGATCAGTCTTTTGAATTACGTCCCCACCGATGCCTATCGAGGATATATAGAGATACACGTTTTTCGAAGAATAAAGATCCCTATAAAGATTTTATGTGGATGGCTTTTCAGATCCCCGTAACAAACGATATATGGAAAGATTATCCGGGATACTTTATGGAGATATCGGCTACCGGATATACGCTTGGCTTAGGGCTGTTTCAGCCAAAGAAAAAAGTAATGGATGCTTTCCGAGACGAGGTTACTTATGATGCTGAGGAGTTTCAGCGAGTAACTCAAGCTTCTGTATTAGATCGGGGATATGTAATAAATGGCGAGGAATATAAGCGACCTATACCTAATGATCTACCCGAGTATTTCCAACCATGGATACAACGCAAAGGGATATGGGTAAGTAAGACACGACCTGTAGGAGAGGAATTGTTTTCTCCTGATTTTGCCAATTTGATAAAAGACGATTTTCATGCTATGGAATGGCTGTACAACTTTATGAAGGAAGCCACTCAGATATAGTCTGATTAATAAGAAATTATAGTTATAAATCTAACAAATATAAATCAATATCAATGAATAAAATTAGAGCAGCTATTGTAGGTTACGGAAATATTGGACAGTATGTATTGGATGCAATTATTGCTTCACCCGATTTTGAGGTGGCCGGTATTGTCCGTCGTGATCCATCAAATGTGCCTGATGAACTAAAAAAGTATCAGGTCGTAAAATCAATAAAAGAACTAAAAGACGTGAATGTGGCTGTGCTTTGTACTCCCACTCGCAGCGTTGAAGAATATGCTAAAGAGTGCCTGGCGTTGGGTATCAATACGGTAGATAGTTATGATATACACGGTGGTATTGTAAATTTACGCCGTGAGCTGGATGCTGTGGCCAAAGCGAATAATACGGTATCTATCATATCTGCAGGATGGGATCCGGGTACAGACTCTATGATCCGTTCCATGTTTGAGTTTATGGCACCCAAAGGCGTAACATATATAAATTTTGGTCCGGGTATGAGTATGGGACATACTGTTGCCGTAAAAGCTATTAAGGGAGTAAAGGCGGCACTGTCGATGACTATTCCACTGGGCACTAGTATTCATCGTCGTATGGTATATATTGAGGTCGAAGAAGGCTATAACTTTTCTGATGTAGCGGCAGCAATAAAAAGTGATGACTATTTTGCACATGATGAAACGCATGTGATGCAGGTTGAAAATGTAGACAACTTGAAAGATATGGGACATGGAGTGAATATGGTTCGTAAAGGTGTATCGGGTGCAACTCAGAATCAGCTCTTAGACTTTAATATGAAGATCAACAATCCTGCTTTAACAGCTCAGGTACTAGTTGCTTCGGCTAGGGCTACGATGAAACAAGCGCCGGGAGCTTATACAATGATAGAGGTTCCTGTTATCGACTATATATATGGAGATAAAGAGGCTTTAATAAAAAAACTGGTGTAATAATTATATCAAAAAAATCTGTCTCAAAAGTAAAGACTTCGTTTATTCTTATTATACACAGAAGTTTTGCTTCTGAGGCAGACTATCAAAAATCATTAGACTTATATTCAAAATAGAAATATGATAACCTTTCCCAATGCCAAAATAAATTTAGGGTTGAATATAGTATCAAAGAGACCAGATGGATATCACAACCTTGAAACAGTTTTTTATCCTTTAGCGATAAAAGATGCTCTTGAAATCATTGTAAAAGATGGGCAAGGGAGGGATACTTTTTTCGAATCAGGAATTAAGGTTGATGCATCACCCGAAACAAATTTAGTTATGAGGGCATTGTCCTTAATGCGAAAACATTATGATTTTCCATTTGTGGAAGTTCATTTATTAAAGAAAATACCGTTTGGTGCAGGCTTGGGGGGAGGGTCTGCTGATGCATCGTTTATGCTTAAGCTGTTGAACCAAACTTTTCAGTTGAATGCGTCTGATGAGAAACTAATCAGATTGGCTGTCCAGCTTGGAGCCGACTGTCCCTTTTTTATATATAATCATCCCGTATTTGCCACAGGAATAGGTGAGGTTTTTGAAAAGATTGAATTGTCTCTTAAAAACTATTATTTTGTACTGATAAAGCCTGAGATACATGTACCTACAAAAGATGCTTTCGCTTTGATTTCACCAAAACAACCAAAACAGTCTCTGAAGAAAATCGTAAAATTACCTGTTGCAGAATGGCGAGGTTTGATGGAGAATGATTTTGAGGAAAGTGTGTTTGCTAAATATCCGGCTATAGGCGATATAAAGAATAGTTTGTACCGACAGGGTGCGCTGTATGCTTCAATGTCGGGTTCAGGTTCATCCGTTTATGGTATTTTCACTGAACAAGTTGAGGACCTGGAATCTGTTTATAAGGACTGTTTTTGTCAACAAGGAAAATTCGAATACTAAAAACAGGAAGGGCTGTGATGCTCAAAAAATGCTGCTTTAAGATAAATTATAGATAAGCAATGTTTGTCGGACTTTTACTTCCAGAAATAAAATTGTACCTTTGATAGCTATTTTTTTAATGAAATATTACAAAACTAGCGATAAATGAAGAGAGTATTATTGTTCACTATTCCAGTTGTTTGTGTCTGTGTTTTAGCTTTTGTGTTATTGTCGAATAATAGCCATAGCGAAACAGAGTCTAAAGTTCCTTATGTCTTATCTATGACGAAATCTATAGACATTCCCGAGAAGGTTGATTTTGCAGGGGAGGAGATAAAGCTTGACCGATACGATCTTCATGAGAGGTTCGATAGAGAGATAAACGGATTTACATATTTACATTCGACGACGTTATTACTTATAAAAAGAGCGAATCGATATTTTCCTATTATTGAGCCGATTTTAAAAGAAAATGGAATTCCTGAAGATTTTAAATATCTGGCGGTAATAGAAAGTAGTTTAGACCATAGAGCAGTATCTTCTGCCGGCGCAGCCGGACTATGGCAGTTTATGCCAAAAACCGCACCCGGATATGGATTGGAGGTTTCTTCTGAAGTGGATGAAAGATATTCGATAGAAAAATCAACTAAGGCTGCATGTAAATATCTGAAGGAAGCTTACAATAAATATGGCAGTTGGACAAGCGTGGCAATGTCATACAATGCTGGACAGGGGCGTATCAGCGGAGAGCTAGATAAACAACAGGTTGACGAAAGTCTTGATCTGTGGCTCGTTTCTGAGACTTCACGCTATTATTTTCGAATGTTGGCTATAAAGTTGCTATTTGAAAATCCTTCCAAATATGGATTTATCCTCACAGAAAAAGATCTGTACAAACCGATTGAATTTACAAAAGTTGAAGTAACAGAATCGATTCCCGATCTGGCATCTTTTGCAAAAGAAAAAGGGTTGACATATGCACAATTGAAAGATTTTAATAGCTGGCTGAGAGATCGTAAATTAACAATTTCGGCTAAAAGCCAAAGTTCATATACAATTCTTATTCCTACACAGGAATCATTATACTACAAGAAAGGTAGTAAGGTAAGAGTCCATGATAAAGCATGGATTTCGCATGACTAATTAAAATATGCATAATTAGACAAGGAGCGTTTGGAAATTTGATGGAGACAACTATACCCGAAGAAAAAGACGTCATAAATGTATATGGCGCACGTGTTCATAATCTTAAAAATATTGATGTAGAAATTCCACGAGATTCACTTGTTGTGATTACAGGACTCAGTGGAAGTGGCAAATCATCATTAGCATTCGATACTATTTTTGCAGAAGGCCAAAGGCGTTATATAGAAACGTTTTCGGCTTATGCGCGTAACTTCTTGGGGGGTATGGAGAGACCTGATGTAGATAAAATTACAGGTCTGAGTCCGGTAATATCTATAGAACAGAAAACAACAAATCGTAACCCACGATCGACAGTAGGAACAACTACCGAAATATACGACTTTCTTCGCCTATTATATGCTCGTGCGGGAGAAGCCTATTCTTATCTTACCGGAGAGAAAATGGTTAAATATACCGAAGACCAAATCTTAGAGCTTATCCTTGAACGTTATATCGGGAAGAAAGTATATTTGCTTGCCCCCGTTGTTCGTAACAGAAAAGGTCACTACAAGGAGTTGTTTGAGCAAATAAATAAAAAAGGTTATCTGACAGTACGTGTGGATGGTGCAATTCGTGAAATTATACCCGGTATGCGTCTCGATAGATACAAGATGCATAGTGTAGAAATCCTGATTGATAAGTTGGTTGTTTCCAATAAATTTGCTGATAATCTCAAAACCAGCTTGCGCACAGCAATGAAGCAAGGCGATGGGCTGATCATGATACAAGATGTAGATACAGGGGAGGTAAGGCATTTTAGCCGCCAATTGATGTGTCCGTCTACAGGGTTATCTTATAGTGATCCTGCTCCGCATTCATTCTCCTTTAACTCTCCACATGGAGCTTGTCCTCGTTGCAAGGGGTTGGGAGTAGTGAATAAAATAGATATGGAAAAGATTGTGCCGAAACCACAATTGAGTATTTATGCGGGAGGTATAGCCCCATTAGGAAAATATAAAAACTCATTATTCTTCTGGCAGATAGAGGCTATCTGTGAGAAGCATGGTGTTACGATTAAGACTCCAATCAAAGATGTTCCTGAGGAAGCAATAGATGAAATCATGTTTGGAACAGAAGAGCGTTTGCAAATTAAGAACGAGTCTTTAGGAAGTTCTAATTATGTAGTCGCTTTTGAGGGTGTTGCCAAATATATCGAAATGCAGCAGGATAGTGATTCTTCTGCTTCGGCACAAAAGTGGGCAGAACAGTTTATCAAAACAGATGTTTGTCCCGACTGTAATGGGCAACGATTGAGTAAAGAAGCTCTTCACTACAAAATAAATGATAAGAATATAGCCGATCTTGCCGAGATGGATATTCAGCATCTCTTCGAATGGATACAAGATATGGATGTACATATCTCTGAAAGGCAAAAGCTGATTGCCGGAGAAATAAAGAAGGAGATCGTATCCCGCTTGTCTTTTTTATTAGATGTCGGTCTTAATTATTTATCTCTAAATCGTCCATCCGTATCTCTTTCGGGAGGTGAAAGTCAACGTATACGCTTGGCTACACAGATCGGTTCTCAGCTTGTAAATGTGCTTTATATACTCGACGAGCCTAGTATCGGACTTCATCAGAGAGATAATACAAGGCTGATAGATTCGTTAAAAAAGCTACGTGATACAGGCAATTCTGTTATTGTAGTAGAACACGATAAAGACATAATGCTGGAAGCTGATTATATTGTAGATATGGGGCCTTATGCGGGCAGGCGAGGAGGGAAGGTTGTTTTTGCAGGTACTCCCGACGATATGCTCAAAACCAATACAATGACAGCTAATTACCTGAATGGTAAGCTTGAAATTGAGATACCTAAGAATAGACGCAAAGGCAATGGAAAGAAGATAACATTGAAAGGTGCAACCGGACATAACCTTAAGGGAGTGGATGTTTCATTTCCCTTAAATACATTTATTTGTGTTACGGGTGTTTCGGGTAGTGGAAAATCGAGTCTTGTAAATGGAACATTACTACCTATTCTGAGTCAACACTTGTATCGGTCTTTGGCTGATCCATTACCTTATAAAACGCTTGAGGGAATAGATCTTGTGGATAAGGTGATAAGTGTAGATCAATCGCCGATAGGACGTACACCACGTTCGAATCCTGCAACCTATACGGGCGTTTTTTCAGATATAAGAAATTTATTCGTCAATCTTCCTGAATCTAAAATAAGAGGCTATAAAGCCGGACGTTTCTCTTTTAATGTAAAAGGCGGTCGTTGCGAAGTCTGTGGCGGTAACGGCTATAAAACCATCGCAATGAATTTCTTACCGGATGTATATGTGCAATGTGAAGAATGTCATGGTAAGCGTTATAATAGAGAAACGCTAGAGGTCCGATTCAAGGGGAAATCAATAGCAGACGTTTTGGATATGACCATCAATATGGCTGTAGAGTTCTTTGAGAATGTTCCTAATATACTACATAAGATTAAAGTATTGCAAGAAGTGGGACTTGGGTATCTAAAACTTGGACAACCTTCAACCACATTGTCCGGTGGGGAATCTCAACGTGTTAAACTTGCAACCGAACTAGCACGTACAGATACAGGGAATACCATCTATATATTGGATGAACCTACTACCGGCCTGCATTTTGAGGATATACGAGTTTTACTCGGAGTCCTTAATAAGCTTGTTGACAGAGGAAATACAATAATCGTTATAGAACATAATCAAGATATAATAAAAAGTGCAGATTACATCATCGATATGGGACCTGATGGTGGAATTGGAGGTGGAACTGTGGTTGGTTATGGGAAACCCGAAGATATTGTAAAAAAGGGTAATAGCTTTACTTCTGAATACTTGAGAAAGGAAATAAGCAAGTAAAATCTCAAAATAGGATTAATTTTGAAAAAAAATAGATATTATCTATTGTTAATGTGTAAAATTTACTATCTTTGCTGAGCAAATAGAGATAATATTCGTTTTTGAGATAAATACAATCGAGTCAGGTGAAATTACCGCTTCAATAATGAAGGATCGCTTTGTTATTTACAATCAAAAATACAATATAAAGAAACACAGAGTTGGTTCCTGAAATACATTTGAACCAAGTAGTCAGGCTGCAATCAACTCTATTGTGTAGTTTTGTAAAGTTTGTGTTAAGGTTGGGAAGTCTGCGAAGGTGATTTCGCGGACTTTCTTTTGCGCAGAATGAATCTACAGCATAATCCTAGTTCTTATAGAAAAGATTATATCTATATTTATTTATCTGAATTGTGAAGGTAAGTTGTTGGCCAATACTTATTTATTGGTCTATTTTGCTTTTTACAATCTTAATGCTTGTTTCTACCTCTTTTCTTAGATCTGAATCATCGTTATCATTTAACATTTCTATTACAGTTTGGTAATCTTGTAGAGCCTTATTGTATTCTTGCATTTCATAGTAAGTATTTCCTCTATTATAATAAGCTATTGCTGAATTTTCCAGCTTTAAGGCTTTGTTATAGTCAAGTATGGCTTTGTCGTAATATTCAAGTTTTTCGTATACTAACCCGCGATTGTTGTACGCACTGGCATAATCGGGCTGTAAGTCGATCGTTTTATCCAGATCTTGTAAGGCTTTATCGTATAGTCCCATATTGCTGTATATTGAGCCTCGGTTGTAGTATGACATCGCATCTTTGGGATCGAGGTCTATAATATCGGAGCATACATTCAATGTTCGCATTTCATCTCCCATCTGATAATATGCTGTAGCAAGGTGTACATATGTTTTCAGTAATACCTTGTTTCGCCATTCGGTATCTTTTTTATATTTCTCATCATTATTTATTCGTTCGATGAGGGTACTTAGCATGTCTACCTTCTGTTGAGGAGTGTCTAATTTTTTTAATGCAAAATATAGGTCATTATTAAATTTAACTAAGCTCTTTTCTCCTTTCTTTTTTCGGCGTGCTATCAAGAAAAACATTAACGCAAATGATAATAACATAATCCCGAACATTGCCATAATGCCAATTATGCCTATATTTACAAACCAAGACGAGTTACACGAGGTAAACAATAAAGACAACGATGATATATATATAATCCTCATTTTAAATAAATAAAGTGTTGATACAGTTTTAAGCGGCTTCTTTTGCAAATTTAGATAAAAAGATCAATTATAGAAACTTTCAGCCAAAAGCTATTGAGCTTTTTGGTCTTGAATATATAAAATTAGTAGATTTGTATCGTTAACCTTTCTTAATTCAGTATGTCTCTAAAACTACATGCGCGTATAGATCAACAGATGGACGATTCTGACTTATTCTTTTTGATACAGAAAAGCAATAAGGAGGCTTTTACTATCGTATATAATAGATATCATAAACAATTGTATCTATTAGCTTATACATATCTTAAAGATAGAGATATGTCGGAGGATGCCATTCAGCATGTTTTTTCTAAATTATGGGAATTTCGTAAGGATATTAAGATTAAAGTCAGCCTAAAGAATTTTCTTTATACCATAACGAAAAACTATATACTAAACCAGATCAGAGATAATAATACTGCTATAAAAAAGAATTATGAGTTAGCTTTATCTGTAGAATCTTACGAGGATAATCTATTCGATATTATTGAGCAAAAAGAATTAATGATGCTTTTCAGAAAAGCATTGGAGATGTTGCCTCTACAGAAAAGACAAGTTTGTTTATTAAAAATGGAAGGCGATTTATCGAATCAAGAAATTGCTGATAAAATGCAAATTTCTATCCATACGGTAAAGACTCACTATGCGCAGTCAATTAAACTTTTAAGAGCCCACTTAGGAAAAATGTTAATAAGTATTTTATTTATCATTCTTTTATAGGCTATGTGTGTCAATAATATATGAAAATACTAACATACTATATTATAATTCGTATTAAAAATGGAAAGACCATCTGAAGAAACGATCAGAAAAGTTGTTGATGGTATTGCAACACTCGAGGAAACTGCAACGGTAGTAGAATGGTTTGCTACCGAGGAAGGACAAATGTATCTGTCTCATGAGATGGATATGCGTTCTTTTAATGCAAAAGAAGGCTATGAAGAGCTTTTTGTTGATCATGAAATTCCATCAGATAAAATGTTTAATGAAATACTTGCCAGGGAAAGGCGACGAAAACTGCGTCGTACAATGTACCGAGCAGCTGCTATTGTCATACCATTTATTTTGTTGCTTGGATTGGGGTGGCAGGTTAATAAAAAAGTAGATCTTTTTGGTAAAACAGAGTATGTTGATGTATATGTACCTAAAGGTGAGCGGTTACAGGTTATGTTTCAGGATGGTACAAAAGCTTATCTGAATTCGGATACTCATTTGCGTTACCCTAAAAAATTTAGTTTGTTTGACAGAAAAGTTTTTTTGAACGGAGAAGCCTATTTTACAGTAGATAAAAACCCCGACAGACCTTTTATTGTACAAATAGATGATGATATGGTAAAGGTTTATGGTACAGAGTTCAATGTTAAGGCATATTCTACCAGTAACCTAATATATTTAGCTTTGGATAATGGTAATATAAGTCTTATTCCTTTTACAAAAGGACAATATTATATAAAACCGGGAGAAAAACTTGCTTATGATCGAAAAACAGGAGAATGTAGAATTACGAAAAATGAAGATACAGGTTTTGTTTCGTTATGGAAAAAAGATATTCTCGCATTTAAAGATACACCTCTAAAAGATGTTATTGCAGATCTCGAACGTTGGTATAATGTTTCTTTTACAGTAGAAGACAGGCGAGCTTATATTTACTCATATACCATTGTTTCGGAGAACGTATCATTAGAAAAAATTTTAAAAGACCTAGAAAAGATCTCTCCTGTAAAATTTACTCTTGACGGAAATACGGTGATTGTCAGTATGTAATAGCTCTACTAAAATAAAATTATAAAAAAAATACACTTCCTAGTCATACTTTTTTTATCCTTGTGGGTCTATTATGTAAAGGACCTATTTTTTAACCTTAAAAAATGTAAACTATGAAACGTGTAATTTTAGCTTTTCTGGTTATGTTTCTGTGTACGACGATAACAGTGTCTGCACAAAAGGTAACTATGAATCTTCAGCACGCGAAGCTGGAAAAAGTTTTATCAACAATTGCCGAACAGACAGGTTATACTTTTGCATATAGCCAGCCTGTAGTCAATACAGATAGAATTGTAAGCATTGAGGTAACAAACACAGACTTGCCTCAAGTGTTGCAGAAAGTTTTTTCTGGAACAAACATCTCTTACGAAATAAGAGATAAGAAAATCCTCCTTTCTGAAAAGAAAGACGTTAATCAGGATCCCAAGACAACACAACAAACTCAAAAAATTACAGTAAAAGGAATTGCTCTAGATGAGGCTGGAGAACCTTTGATTGGTGCCAGCGTGTCAGAAAAAGGCATAACAAATGGAACGATGACAGGGGTAGATGGCGATTATAGCTTGACGGTTCCGGCAAATGCTACATTAGTTGTCACTTTTGTAGGTTATCTCTCTCAGGAGATTCCATTAAATGGTCAGAAGACAGTCGATTTCACTCTTAAAGAAGACTCAAAGATGCTTGATGAAGTTGTTGTAACGGCATTGGGTATTAAACGTGATAAGAAATCACTCGGATATGCTATGCAGGAAGTAAAGGGTGATCAATTAACAGAAACACGTGATGCTAACGTTGCAAATGCTTTAGCCGGAAAAGTAGCCGGGTTGCAGATAAAACAGTCAGGAACAGGTGTTACTGGGTCTAGCCGTATTGTTCTACGTGGAGGAAACTCTATTGCTGGTAATAATCAGCCATTGGTTGTTGTTGACGGTGTACCTATTGATAGCTCAACTGGTGGTACTGACGACTTTTGGGGCAATCATAGTGTAGATAAAGGTTCTAGTATGGCAGATATCTCACCTGACGATATCGAATCGATTTCGGTACTAAAAGGTCCTGCGGCAGCAGCTCTTTATGGGTCACGTGCGGGTAATGGTGTTATAATGATAACTACTAAAACAGGGAAAAATCAAAAAGGAATTGGTATTTCATATAATTCAAACTTGACATTCGAAAGACCAATGCAACTGCCTAAATATCAAAATACATACGGACAAGGCGAAAATGGAAAATATGTTCAGAACTCGGTAGGAAGCTGGGGGGCTAAAATGGATGGTTCGCAAATCACCGATTTAGCCGGAAATCCAACAACTTATTCTTCCGGAGATAATGACTTGATGGATTTTCTTCGAACTGGAACAACTTGGACTAATAGTTTAGATTTAAGTAGTAGTAGCGACAAAAACTCTATACGTGTTGGAGTTATGAATCTTAGAAATAAAGGTGTTGTTCCAAATAGTTCTTTCAATAAAACATCGGCAACACTTCGTGCTACAGCCGATTTAACAGACAAATTGTCTTTTGATGCTAAAATAACATATTATACTCAGAAGACAGAAAACCGTATAAAACTGGCTGGAGACCCGGACAATATTTTCCGTAATTATTTATTAATGCCACGTTCAGTACATTTTAGTGACTTGAATCGTTACCCTGATTATAAATTCCCAGAGAATACAAAGAATCCGGCTAATAGCGCAGATCTTTCAGGTAAGCCTGTTTCTTGGACAGATCAATATAGCGGGCTGATACGAAATCCTTATTGGGCTGCTTATAAAGATACCAACTCAGATAGAAGGGATCGTGTTCTTGGATTTGGATCCTTGAAATATGAGTTTACTGACTGGCTTAATATACAAGCTCGTTATGGAATTGACTACTTCTCTACTCAATATGAAATGAGAGATGCAACAGGGCTTCCTTATTGGTTTGCTCAAGGACAATACATTATGAACAAAGAAACATCTTATGAAGCAAATGCAGATGTATTATTGACTTTCAACAAGCAGTTGTCAGAAAAAGTAGGATTGTTAGCTACAGCCGGAGGTAATCTGATGTATAGACGCGCGGATGGTATTTATGGAGAAACAGGCCCAATGATTATTCCTGATTTTCATACATTGGCTAATGCCGGCAAGTCTTCAGCGAGAAGTGCCTTAACTAAAAAAGCTATCAACTCCTTGTATGCTACTGCTTCATTGTCTTATGATAATACTTTATACTTGGATGTAACTGCTCGTAACGACTGGTCTTCTGCTTTAAGTGCTGACAACCGTTCTTATTTCTATCCTTCGGTAGGTACCAGCTGGCTCTTTACCGAATCATTGAATAAATGGAATATCAAGCCAAGTTTCATTGACTTTGGTAAATTGCGCCTTTCATGGGCAGAGGTAGGGAATGATACTGATCCATATCGATTACTAGATTATTTGACATTAGGAACAACATATGTGTATAATCCTGAAACAGATCAGGTAGAAACGATATTGAATGGTAAGAAATCGAATATCTTAAATAATCCTGACTTGAAAAATGAAACAATTACTTCATGGGAAGCAGGTTTAGAGTTAAGAGCATTCAATAACCGTTTGGGGTTAGATTTTGCTTATTATACTAAAGATGCTACAGATCAGATATTAAAAATGAATGTACCGGCATCAACAGGATATTCTTTTAAATATGTAAATGCCGGCAAGCTGAGAAACAATGGCGTGGAGATTTTACTAACAGGTACACCTGTGAAAACTAAGGATTTCTCATGGGATATTACACTAAACTACTCTAAGAATAAAAGTAAAATTATAGAGTTGGCTGATGGTATTGAAACTCAAGAATTACAAGACCCTTCTTTGGGAAGCTTAGGCATAAAGATTGTAGCTGCAGCCGGGGGCACTTATGGTGATATTTATGGGAAGGCATATGCCCGAAATGATAAAGGTGAGCTTATTATAAATGAAAACGGGTTGCCTACATTTGGTTCTGATTTTGTAAAATTAGGAAATTATAATCCCGATTGGATGGGTGGTATCTCTAATGCATTCCACTTTAGAAATTTTGATTTCTCATTCCAGATCGATGGTCGCTTTGGTGGAGATGTATTCATGGGATCAATTCAATCGGGAACCGGCGCAGGAACTCTGAAAATGACAGAAAGTGGACGTGATAAAATGGTTGTTGCCGGAGTGACTGCTTCGGGTCAGGTAAACGCAATTGAGACCACTGCAGAGAAATATTGGGCACAATTGGCTACCGGCACAGAACCATGGATATATGATGCTACAAATATACGTTTGAGAGAAATGAGTCTTGGATATTCGTTCCCTAGAAAGATGTTATCAAAAACTCCATTCCAAAAGATTAAGCTTAGTTTGGTAGGAAGGAATCTATGGATGATTTACAGTAAAACTAAAGGTTTTGATCCAGAATCCGGATATAGCACAAGTAATGCACAGGGTATCGAATTTGGTTCTATGCCTACAATGAGCAGCTATGGATTTAACCTTAATGTAACATTCTAAATCTTAAAAATTACAGACAAATGAAAACAAAAAAGATAATATTTGCATGCCTGTTGGGGATAGGGTTACTGGGAACAGCATGTACCAATTTTGATTCAATCAATGAGAATCCGAATGATGCCACTGAGAATATGTATGACTTTGACAAAGGTAACCTGGGTAAAGCTTTACGTAACGGAGGGGTATTCTATGATGCAGATGTACAGCAGCGTATCAAGGCACTAGGGATGGATGTTTTTGCTCAATATGTTGGCGGAAATAGTACAGCCAGAGTCTGGACTCCTAACGATGGTTGGCTATCTCTTTATTGGAATAATTACTATACAGACTGGTTTGCTTCATTGAATATCGTAATTGCTAATGCTCAGAAATACGAAGGACGTCAAAATTCACTCGCTTTAGGTCGTATCTGGCGTGTGTATATGCAATCACAATTTACCGATTTTTATGGACCGGCTCCTTTCCCTAAATCACCGGAAGATACAAACCCTGATTATGAGTCTTTAGATAAACAGTATGAATTCTTCTTCAAGGAACTTGATGAATCTGTAAAATTGTTTGATTCATCTAAAGATTTCCTCACAGTAGAAGATCAGATATATTATGGAAATATAGCTAAATGGAAACGTTTTGCGAATACATTACGGTTACGCCTTGCTATAAAAATGTCAGAGATTAATCCTGAATTATGTAAGACTCAGGCTCAGGCTGCATACAATGCGGATGGAGGTATTATGATTTCGGGCGATGATGCCGCTCTCCCCGGAGTAAGTGGAGTTTGGGGACAGCAATATGTTTATTATATGTATCAGGTTGGTTGGTCGGATCGTCAGGTGATGATGAAAACTATGGAGAAAATATTAACAGGCATTGGAGGCATGGCTTATGCCGGAACTGCGGCTATACATCCAGAAAAAGTAGATCCTAGAGGTGAACGTTATTTTGATCCTAGTCCTGAAACAAACACTTGGGCGGGACTAAAAGCCGGAATACAAACAGAACCGGCTGGTGAGCGAAATAGAGTATCAGCAATGAGTCGTACATGGATTATTCCGAATGATAATCGCAAGACAGATTTATTCCTATACTCAGAGGCTTGTTTCCTTATGGCTGAAGCTGTAGAAAGAGGTTTTGTAACAGGTGCAGGAAGTGCTAAAGATTGGTATGAGAAAGGAGTGAAGGCTTCTTTTGCAAAATGGAGCTTATCAGATAGCCAGGCTGTTGATTATTTAGCTTCTAATGACCAAAATCTTTTTGGTACTTCTGCAAAGTATGACGATGCTTCAGGAAATGGTAATACAAAATTGGAAAAAATAATCACTCAGAAGTATATATCGCATTATATAGATTTGTCGAGAGAATCATGGAATGATAAGCGTCGTCTCAACTTACCGGCAATGGATATTCCAGAATATAGAGATCCGGGTGCAGGAACATATCCAAACGATGGAAATATCAAAAACCCATCAAACTTTATATCTCGAATGGTTTATCCACAAAGCGAGGCTCTGAATAATAAATCTAAATATGAAGCCGGAGTTGCTCAGCTTACAGGTGGAGATAAAACCTCTTCTCCTATATGGTGGGCTACCAAGAAAAGTAACTATTGTACATCTAATTAATAAATTTTAGTTCTTTATAACTAAAGCGGGAGAACAGACTCGTATTCTCCCGCTTTTCTAAATTCTATAGTATATTGGAGAAAACTCAATCTGTAGGAGTAGATTGAGTTATTTAGCCCTGTATCTTTCTCCATGTCTACAATTTTCTGTATATTTTCATCTACTAAGAAAAACAGATAAATTACTCAAGTCAAATGCCATGATTTACAAAAAACTATTATCAGTATTTATATTACTATGTCTTCTTTTTTCGGTAAATTCTTGCCGTGAACAAGAGGAGAATATACATCAAAAAATTAATCTAGCTACCAATTGGTACATTCAATTGTCTGATAGCATAGAAGGTAAAGGAGACTTTGTATCTAGTTCTCAACAGTCGATAGAGAATTGGTATAGAGCAACAGTTCCATCTACGGTGATGGGTGTTCTTACTGCAAATGGAGTTTTTCCTGATATTTTTGTAGGAACAAATATTAAAGATATAGATAAAACCCAGTTTGATAAAGCGTTCTGGTATCGTAATGAATTTGCATTGCCTGAGTTGAATAATAATCAGCATGTATCTCTTTGTTTCGATGGAATATCATATTATGCAAATATTTGGTTGAATGGAGAATTAATAGCCTCAAAAGATTCTATATATGGAACATACCGTCATTTCTCTTTTGATGTAACCCCACATGTAAAATCAGATAATAATGTTTTAGCTGTAGAAGTTTTTAGAGCCCGCCCCGGAGATCCTAATACAGGATTTGCCGATTGGAATCCTCGCCCGGCTGACGAAAGTATGGGAATATACAGAGATGTATATTTATCTATAACAGGTAATGTAAGATTGAATAATACATATGTGAAACCTGAAGTAAATACTGAAACGTTAGAGGAAGCGTGGCTTACAATAGAAACTGAAGTTGAAAATCTTACAGATCAGGAAATTTCAGGAGATTTGGTGGGAGAAATAGAATCGAAAGAATTTTCTTATTCGGTTACTTTGGCTCCTTACGAAAAGAAAAAAGTAAAGATAACATCGGTTGAGGCGGCAATATTACACATCAAAAATCCTCGACTTTGGTGGTGCAATAATATGGGTAGCCCCGAACTTTACAATCTGGACTTAAAATTTAAAACAGATAATACTGTATCAGACAGAGAAGATATAACCTTTGGTATACGTCAAATAGAATCTTATCTGACAAAAGAAGGATATAGAGGTTTTAAACTAAACGGAAAGAACGTTTTGCTAAAAGCAGCCGGATGGACAGATGATATATTCCTGCGCGATACTCCTGAGAGCAACGAAATACAGGTGCAGTATGTCAAAGATATGAATATGAACATGATTCGCTTCGAAAGTTTTTGGGGTACAAGCTCTAATATATATGATTTGTGTGATAAATACGGAATAATGGCTGTTGTAGGTTGGAGTTGCCAATGGGAGTGGGAGGCATATTATGGAAAACCATGTGATGAAATGTATGGTTGCATGCTCACTGATAAAGAAATTGACCTTATAGCACAATCATTCGCCACACAAGTACTATGGTTGCGTAATCATCCGAGTATTATATCTTGGATGCCGGGAAGCGATATGCTTCCGATACCAAAATTGGAAGAAAAATATTTAGCATTCTTGAAAGAATCAGATAACAGAATCTATGTAGGTGCAGCAAAAGAAAGAACAAGCGAACTGTCTGGAAAAACAGGAACTAAAATGGCAGGACCTTATGAATATGTGGGACCAAACTATTGGTATATTGATACTCTTTATGGTGGTGCATTTGGCTACAATACTGAAACAGGAATAGGAGCACAACTTCCCGTTTTAGAATCGATTAAAAAATTTATACCCGAAGATAAATTGTGGCCGTTAAATGATACTTGGAATTTCCATTGTACGACCTCTACTGCAGCAATGAACTCGTTGAAAGAACTCACAACTGTAATAAATAATAAATACGGACAGGCTAAAAATCTGGAAGATTATCTGATGAAGGCTGATCTTGTCAATTACGATGGCACTCGAGCTATGTTTGAAGCATTTAGAGTAAATATAGGCAAAACCACGGGCATTGTTCAATGGATGCTAAACTCAGCATGGCCATCTTTGTATTGGCAAATGTACGATTATTACAAAGTGCCTACGGCTGCTTATTATTCTGTGAAGAAAGCGAATCTAGCGCTTCAGCTAATCTATAATTATGGAAATAATAGTATATATGCCGTTAATGAACAGCTAAAAGATATAAGCGGTTACAAGGCTATTGTACAGGTGTTTGATATAAACTCTACCGTTAAAGAGAAAAAAGAAATACCATTAGATATCAGAATAAATACATCTGTCAATATTTTACAACTAGCCCCTCTAAAAGAAAATGTATTTCTTGCTTTAGAAATATTGAATCAGCAAGGTGAGGTGGTCGCTGATAATTTCTATTGCCTATCTTCTAAGCCAGATGAATATATGTGGGATAAAACCGACTGGGTGCATACTCCTGCTAAAAGTTATGCGGATTTCAAGAGTTTATCTACTTTAAAAACAGTTGAGTTAGATATTCAGACAAACAAGTCAGAAGAGCAGGATAATATAATTTATACTGTAGAGATAAAGAATCCATCAGATAAAATAGCATTTATGGTAAATCTGAAATTAAAGGATAACAGAGGAGAGATGATTACCCCTGCTTTCTGGTCCGACAATTATATAAGTATATTACCCGGACAAAAAAAAATCCTGGAATGTAAGGTAAATAAAGGCACTATTAGTAACAATAATATAAAATTGGATATTAAAGGATGGAACAGCCCGTTGTTGGAGGTTAATATTTAAGGCGCAATTGAATGTAAATTGAAAAACCACTATTATTAGAGAGAACCCTAAAAGCTATCAACTTTTAGGGTTTATTTATATACATGGGGCTCTGATACATTAGACAAATTGATATATAGATTGTAAGAAATGATATTTTTACCATTATTCATACTTAAATGTGCCTCAATCTAAATGTTTTGCTTTTAATTTGTACTCATAATCTTTGCCTTATTCTTTTTTGATATTACATGAAAAATTCAATTCATCTGAAATATTTAATAGTGAATGAAAGCGACCAGCTTTGGGGCTTGACAATTAATTCTGTCGGGTATCAGTCTATTACGCCTCAGACGGTATACCCTCCAAGAAATCATCCTACACGCTACTTGTTTTCAACAGAAAGGGGGCGTATACTGGATGAATATCAGTTATTATATATAACAAAAGGGAGTGGAAAATTTATTTCTAATAGCATAGAAACAAAAAAATCCCAATCGGTAAAGGACGGAACTATATTTTTACTTTTTCCCGGAGAGTGGCATAATTATATGCCGGACAAGAACATCGGTTGGGACGAATATTGGATTGGTTTTAACGGAATAAATATTGATAACAGGGTTGCCAATGGATTTTTCAATCAAAAAAAACCAATTTTTCAGGTAGGGTTAAACGATCAGATAGTAGCTTTATACAAACAGGCAATTGAAATAGCAGCAGAACAAAAATCAGGGTTTCAACAAATGTTGGCCGGAATAGTCAACCACTTGTTAGGGCTGGCATATTCTTTAGATAAGAATTATTCCTATGAAGGTTCCGAAGTTATAAATCATGTAAACAAAGCAAAAATACTGATTCTTGAAAATTTCAGAGATATAAAACCGAAGGATATTGCAACCGAATTGAATATGAGCTATTCCAGTTTTCGTAAGGTTTTTAAAGAATACACCGGATTTGCACCTTTGCAATATATTCAGGAGCTAAAAATACAAAAGTCGAAAGAGTTATTGACGAATACCGCTATTCCTGTGAAAGAAATCGCTTATCTGATGGGATTTGAAAATCAAGAGTATTTTTTTACTGCATTCAAAAAGAAAACAAATATTACTCCCTTAGAGCATAGAAGATTTACTCAGGGAGTATGGGAAGATAAAACGAATAATGGGTTTTAGCCTTCGACCTGTCATAATAACCATTGTATCACTTATCCCTTAAAATAGAATCCATCCAGATTTTTCTTTTTCATATTGTTATGTAAGAAAGTCCGGATGGATTTATTATTAGTCTTATAGCTGTATCAAATCTGTATATTAAAAGGTTCTATCAGGCCTTTTATTTGTTCTTTGGTTAACCCCTCAGGTGTGTATCCGCAAGTTTTGGCAAATGCATATATCTGTGCCGACTTAGAAAGTGTGTCAATCAAATCGAATGTATCTGTCAGATTCTCACCCACGGCAAATACTCCATGCTTTTCCCAAATTACAATATCATGTTTATCGAGTACAGGAAGTGTTAGTTGCGCTATAGCTGTAGTTCCGGGCACTTCGTAAGGCACAAGACCTATACCTCGAGGTACAACGATAAACGTTTCAGGGTGCATTCCCCATAATAGATCGTTCAAAGCCTCGCTGCTTTTCAGCTCAGGAATATGGGACAATGCAATAAGATCTGTTGGATGAGTATGTAATACCAGCCTGTTCTTTGAACCTTTTTTCTTGAATGAAGATAAAATAGAAAAATGTGACGCTAACTCAGATGTTGGCTTTACGTTTTCTACTGCGATAACATCATAAGAGTTGCCATCTTTTGAAACTCTCACGATAGAGCCATTTTTTAATGGGTCTTTTGCCACATCTCGCATTCGTTTTCCTGTTCCTGTTACGTAGAAAAAGTCACCGGACAATTCTATCATATTCTTAGGAAGCTGAAAACTAGACAAAGGCGGTATGTCTTTGTTTTCATCTCCGACAATATCAGTTATATTTATTGAAATATTTCCGGCATTGCGTTCTGCCCATCCTTTTTGCCACAGATAACCCGCAATTTCGGCTACTTCATCAAGCTGTTCTTTCAGCTTATCGTTAATATTAAAAATCATTTTCTATTATTTAAAGTTGTGGATAAATTATCGAAAATATCAAAATCGCTAATCCTGTTACAAGTATTACAATCGTCTTTTTCTTTACACCTTGCCATTCTTTGAGTATGATGCCCCAAATATTACTAAACAAGACATTGAGCGACATCAGGATGCTCCACGAAAAAGCCATCATAACACTTTCCGGCTCGAAGAAGCTTTGTCCTACTCCTAATCCGAAAAATTGAGAATACCATAATAGCCCTGCCAATGCGCAGAATAGAAGATTATTAATCCAGTTGGATGCTGTGATTGTCGTATAATCTTTGAAACTCTTATTCTTATAGTTTTGAAACAAGCAGTAACATGCATTTGTAACAAATCCTCCAATAGTGACAAGGAATATAATGGGGTTCAAAGTCAACAAGCTTTCTGAGCCCAATGAGAGGATGTGAGCCTTAATAGGCGCCCCGGCTTCGAGTCCTAGATTGAAGCAGGCACTCATTACTCCGGCTAATATCGCAATGAGTAAACCTTTCTTCAAGGCAAAGTCTTTTACAGCCTTTTTCTTTTCATCGTCACTCATGTTGCTCGACTTCAATGCTCCTGCATACCCGATAACGGCTATCCCTGCAATGGCAATACTCACTCCGGTAAGTAGAACCAATCCTTTGCCACTAAGCAGATCTTGCCCTTTGAGCAAAGCCGGAATTAATGTTCCGAATGCCGAACATGTACCCAAAGCGAGAGACTGCCCTAAAGCAATTCCCAGATAACGCATGCTCAAGCCAAATGTTAAACCTCCAATTCCCCAAAGAATTCCATAGCCGATAGATTTATAAACAGCGACGCTTTCCTGTAAATAAACATCGAAAAGGGACAGCCCGTCCGGCATCGCCAGGAGTGCTCCGACAAAAGGAAAAACCAACCAAGCAAAAATACCTTGTATCAGCCAAAAACACTCCCATGACCAATTTTTTACTTTATTGATCGGAACATAAGAACTGGACTGCCCCAAGCTCCCTATTGCAATTATAACCAAACCTATTATTGTATTCATACTAAGAATGCTTTTTTCGCTTTATAGATATTTTATATCCTTTTAGCTGTTACATCTTTTTCATACTGTTGTACTTCCCTAATATAATTTTCTCCTACAGCGATGTTATTTTTGAGACAGAAATAGTCCCAAACAGCATTCCAAGGCAGAGCTTTAGCTTCTTCAAGAAGAGCAAGACGTTCAAAATATTGTCCGTTGGCTTCATAGTCCCGTAATGTTGCTATTGGCTCAAGCAAAGCTTGTAATAGAGCTTTTTGTGTGGCTCGTATGCCGATCACGTATGCGCCTATACGGTTGATAGATGCATCGAAGAAATCGAGACCTATATGTACACGATTCAATGCATCTGCCCGGATAATTTCTTTTGCCAGTTCGATAACATCATCATTCAGTATAACTACATGATCCGAATCCCAGCGAATAGGACGACTTACGTGTAGCATTATCTCGGGAGTATATAACAGTAAAGATGAAATTTTGTCTGCCACATTTTCGGAAAGATGAAAGTGACCTGTATCCAATGTTACTATTTTTTGTTTCTTTGCTCCATAACCCAGGTAGAAATCATGAGACCCTACTGTATAACTCTCGAGTGCAATACCAAAAAGTTTAGATTCTAGACAATCTTTCATATTGAGATATTCTGTCGCAAATATCTCATCTAATGATTGTTCCAATATCTGACGATATTTGTAGCGATTTACTGTCAGGTCTTTCATACCATCATGTATCCACAAGTTCATGATACACGGATCATTTTGGAACTTACCCATTTCCTCAGCCACAGCACGACAACGCTTTGTATGTTCAATCCAGAAGTCGCGAATAGCTTTGTCTGGATTCGCAAGTGTTAAATCTCCGCTTTTAGGATGGCCGAATGAGGTCGAGTTGAAATCCAGTTTTAAAGAATTTTCTGTAGCCCATTGCATCCAACCCGTAAAATGAGAAGGTTCGACCTGATCTCTGTCTACTGCTTTATTGCCAAATTCGCCATATATCTCATGTAGGTTTAAACGATGGTTTCCTCCTACTAGGGTTAATACTTTTTCAATATCGGAACGTAACTCGTCAATATTACGAGCTTTACCGGGATAATTTCCTGTAGCTTGAATACCGCCTCCTCCTACATTTGTCAGATTTTCAAACCCCGTTACATCGTCAGCCTGCCAACAGTGAATAGAGATTGCAACATCTTGTAATGTCTTAAGTGCAGCTTCTACATCAACGCCTATTTCGGAATAGCGTTCTTTTGCTATTTCAAAAGACTTTAATACTAATTCATTTTTTTTCATGGTCACTTCTTTATTTTTCTATTAATTTCAAAAATTTTTCGTAAGCGTTATTCCACAATTCAGTATCTTGTGGTTCATAAGATTCAAGGGTAAATGACTCGTTGATTATAGCTCTTATTTCTTTAAGAGACTTTACCAAGCCCAATCCTTTGGCCTGCATCATGATATTTCCTATGGTTGTAGCTTCGTACGGACCAGCTACAACGGAAAGACCTGTTGCATTGGCTGTAAACTGGTTTAATAATTTATTTTGTGAGCCGCCACCTATAATATGCAAAACTTCGATAGCGTGAGGAGATAATTCGCAAAGGCAACTTAATACATATTTATATTTTAAAGCAAGACTTTCAAAAATACAACGTATAAATTCAGCATCTTCTTTTGGTGCACTTTGTCCGGTGTCGGTACAGAATTTTATAATAGATTCTATCATACTCTCCGGATTAGCAAAGACGGCATCGTCCGGATCAACAAAGCATTGAAAGCCTTTTGCTGTTTTTGCCATTTTTATAATCTCATCGTAAGTGTAGGTGCGCCCTAGCTGTTCCCATTCTTTGCGGCATTGCTCCAGCAGCCACATGCCTGTGATGTTTTTTAGAAAACGAATTGTACCTTCAACCCCACCTTCGTTTGTGAAGTTCATTCTATATGATTGCTCATTTATAATGGGCTCATCTACTTCTATGCCCATCAACGACCATGTGCCGGAACTTATATATGCAAATTTCTTGTTCTTTGCAGGTATTGAAACAATGGCAGACGCAGTGTCATGACCTGCTACTGCAATTATCGGAATTGTATTTAATCCACACTCTTTAGCTATTGAGTCTCGAAGCAATCCGACTACTTTCCCTGGTTTTATTAGTGGAGGAATGACAGAGGGATGTACTTCTATCGCTTCTAGTAGTTTATTTTCTATCTTTTTTGTCAACGGATTCAGAAGCTGAGAAGTAGAAGCTATAGTATATTCACAGGCTTTGTTCCCACTCAAAAGATAAGATAACGCATCGGGAAGAAACAATATCTCTTTTGCAGATTGTAATGCCGCCGATTTTTCCATCTTGGCAGCATATAGTTGGAATAAACTGTTAAAGTTCATGATTTGTATTCCGGTAAGCTTATATACTTCTTCTTTGGGGATGAGTTTGAAGTATTTTTCAGGACTTCTTTCTGTATATGGATCTCGGTAAGAACGAGGAAGATTCAATATTGTTCCGTCTTCGGCCACATAGACAAAATCTACTCCCCATGTATCTATACCTATTGCATTAATAGCTATATCCAAAGACGATGCTGCTCGCATGCCTTCCTTTATGGAGTTGTATATAGAATATATATTCCAGTAGTACTTTCCTTGTATCTGTAATATATCATTGCCAAACCGGGTCAACTCTCGCAATTCCAATTTTCCATTATCAAACGTTCCGAGTATAGAACGTCCGCTAGTTGCTCCCAAGTCAAAAGCTAAAAAGTTGAAAGTGTTATTCATGTTTTAAAATTTCTATTCATCACAAAAGTAGATTATAGAAATTTCAAAAAATTACACAATATGATTTTGATATTTTACAATATGATTTAAATAATGAATAGTGGTAGTTGTAAAGGCGGGGCTTATATTTATAACCCGAACCGATATCCTATACCTGATTCGGTAACTAATAGAGTAGGTTTAGTGGGATTATCTTCTATCTTTTTTCTCAATTGGGCAACAAACACACGCAGATATTGGGTTTGCTCTACATAACCATATCCCCATACTTCTTTGAGTATGTACTGATGGGTGAGGACGCACCCTTGGTTTTTAACAAATAAACTTAGTAATGAGAATTCTGTTGGCGTTAGGTCTAATAGTTCATCTTTTTTCTTCGCAATGTGGTTTGCTACATCAACAGAGAGGTCTCCGATCTGAAATACAGGAGTGTCGTTTGCTGTTTGTCCCTGTCTTAGTGATGCTCGTATGCGGGCAAGCAGTTCTCCTGTTCTAAAAGGTTTTGTGAGGTAATCATTTGCTCCCTTATCGAGAGCATGTACAATATCTTCTTCCGAATTGCGTACAGATAAAATAATTATTGGCTTATAGAACCACTCTCTCAGATTTTTCAACACATCTATTCCGTCGATATCAGGCAAGCCCAAATCGAGGATAATAAGTGAGGGTTGGTGTGAAGCCACCATCAGAAGACCCTCTTTACCCGTGCTTGCTTCTATCGTTTTGTATCCGCTTGCCGAAAGAGTTATTTCCAACAGGCGGCGTATTTGAGTTTCGTCGTCTACAATCAGAATTGTATCTGTATTCATCCTGCTTATTCGTTTATGTAAGATATTTTTGTCGGTATTTTTATAGTGAAACGTGCCCCTCCATTCTGCCTGTTTTCTACACTTATTGTTCCTTTATGAGCTTCCACAAATCCTTTCGCAATAGATAGCCCCAAGCCCAACCCTCCTGTTGTTTTATGTTCTGTTTTGAAGAACTTATTGAAGACAAAAGGGAGTGTGTCAGGAGGAAAACCGGGTCCCCGATCCATTTCCTGAATAATCAGATATTCATTATCATAGAAAGATTTTAATCGGATTGATGTTCCAGGGGTTGAGTATTTACACGAATTGTAAACCAAATTATGCAATACCTGTTCCATTAACCCGAAATCGAGTTTGACTAAAGGCATTGTTTGCGGCACAACAATATCCAAGCGGTAAGGTTTCAGTTCGTCTCGTAGATTATCTGTTACTTTGTTAAACAGATCATTCATATCGCACCAGTCGGTATGCAATGTTATCTTCCCTGTTTCGAGACGCGATATATTCAATAGATTCTCTACCAGACGGTTCAGCCGTCCCGATGCTGTTAGTATCTCATTGTATAGCTCCTTCCGTACTTTTTCCGGATGTGAGTCGGCTAGGAGAGTGTCCGATGCTCCCATAATTGTAGCAATCGGAATCCTTAGCTCATGAGATATAGAGTTGAACAGTGTTTTGTACAACTTATCTGATTCGTCAAGCAGATTTGCTTTTTTTGCTTGTTGAGCAAGATCATGATGCTCCAACGTATTCGATATCTGTGTAAGGAATGTATCCCAAAATAGCTCAGTCTCTCCGTTAAATTTCTTTTTAGGTTTTATCGCAACAACTCCCGCTTTCGTTTTCATACCTTTCAGAGGATAGAAAGTATATTCACTTAAAGAAAGAGTGTCAGTATATTTTCCTGCCTTTTTGGAATGTTTGAAAACCCATTGTGCAATACTATATTCCGATTCCGTAAAGTCTCCCGGCTTCGCATTTTGTTGTTTTTTCTTTAATCTGCCTTCTCCATCTTGAAGAAGAAAATATGCATCTACACCAAAATAGTTGTTTATATCTTCTTTAGAAACCTCTAAGATTTTTTTTGTGTTTTCTGCATTTGCAAGTTGTTTCGTCAGGTGAAACAAAGCATTTGTTTTCTCGGCTCTTTTGCGTGTCAATCGTTCCTGTTTACGTACTTTAGCTGTTAGCGTTCCCGTCACTAATGCTACCGCAAAGAACATACAGAATGCGAGTAAATCCTCGGGTTGAGTTATCTTTAATGTATATTGGGGTGTTATGAAAAAGAAATCCCATGCTACTGCGCTTACAGCCGAAGCCATCATGATAGGACCTAAGCGGAAAAACATCGATAGGATGAGGATTACAAATAGTAGAATAAAAGATATCGACTGATACCCTGTCTCCCTAACAATAGGCAAGCAAAGCAAAACAGTAGCCAATACGGCTATAAAAGCTATGATGTAATGTTTGTATGACGATGAAAAATCCGGATAAGAAACTAACTTTCTTTTATATTGTTTTGCTTCAAATCCCGGTTCTATAACGTAAATGTCTATTTCTCCACTTTCTTTCAGTAACCGATTTACAAAGTTGTCACGTGAGAATAGCGATGAAAAGAAACTCTGTTTGCCCGATTTACCAATAATAATGTGTGTAATATTTTCTTTATGTGCAATATCCAGTGTTGTGGAAACGAGGTCGCTTCCTGAGGTTATTATTACTTCTGCACCAAACTCTCGGGCAAGATCAATATTTTTAGACAATTGTTCTTGTTGCTCTTCATTTAATACCTGTGTGTTTTCCACATGCAAAGCGACGAGGTCTGCACCCATCGTATATGATAAATTTTTTGCCCATCGTATCAGCTTGGCAGAAGATTTACTTGGCCCTACAAGAACCAGCAGATGCAACCCCGACTTCCACGGACCAGCTATTTGTTTCTGCTGCATGTAAGATTTAAGCTGTTTATCTACCCTGTCGGCAACAAGGCGGAGCGACATTTCACGCAATGCGGTTATATTTCCTTTCCTGAAAAAGTTTTTTGCGGCTTCTCTCGATTCCGGTAAAGCGTATATCTTGCCTTCTGCTAAACGGTCGAGAAGAACATTTGGGGTAATGTCTATCAACTCCACATCATCCGCCATTTCAAACAGCTCGTCCGGAATGGTCTCTTTAACGGTTACCCCTGTTATCTGGGCTACGGTATCGTTTCTACTCTCCAGATGTTGGATATTGACAGTAGTGTATACATTTATACCATTGTCGAGTAACTCTTGTATATCCTGATAACGTTTTGCATGGCGGCTTCCTTCTGCATTGGTATGTGCAAGCTCATCTACCAAAACCAGATAAGGATGTCTCAAAATAATGGCATCCAAATCCATCTCCTCAAGAGATGTTCCTTTATATTCTATTTTTGTACGGGGGATAATTTCGAGACCTTCTAGTAGGGCACTTGTTTCCGGTCGGTTGTGAGACTCTATATATCCTACCACCACATCAACTCCTTTAGACAAGTCTATATGTGCCGTTTGTAGCATCGAATAGGTTTTGCCTACACCGGGTGACATTCCGAAAAATATCTTCAACTTCCCACGTTTCTTGGTTTCCTCTTCCTGATTTATCGAAGTTAAAAGCTTATCAGGATCAGGACGATTTTCTTTCATTTTCATTTCAACTTATCCAGTTCCAAATTTAGCATAAAAACATTTACTCTCTTGCATCCCAATATACCAAATTGAGGTGACTCTGTCAGTTTATCTACTAGCATGTTTAGTTTTTGCTTTTGTCCTTCCGAAAACCCTCGGGCTTCAGATATACGTTGTATTTGTATCTTTGCTGCCTCGGGCGAGATATGCGGATCTAATCCACTAGCTGAAGCGAATAGCAAGTCTTCTGGGACGATGGTTTCATTAGATAATTTATTCTTTGTTGTGATGTCTGTTTTTCGCAATCGCACAAGTTCGTATAGCTTCTTACTTGTCAGGCTGAGGTTCGAACCTCCCGATGCCAGCGTGTTATAATCTGTTGCTGATGGTCGGGGATTGAAATAGATCACTGTATCTGTTTTTTGACCAATTAGTTCACTACCTCGCAATATGCCGTTGACTTCAATTAATGATCCATTTGCCTTTGACGAAAAAGCTAATTGAGCAATTCCGGTTATGAACAAAGGATAAATAACGCCTAAAAGCAGAGTCATTATTCCCAATATTTTTAATGATATAATTAATTGACTTTTCATTTTTGTTCAGAATATTTGTAATAACATATCTATTAGTTTGATTCCAATAAATGGTGTTGCAATACCACCAAGCCCATAAATACAAAGATTACGGAGTAGAGATTTAGATGGTGATTCAGCTCTGTATTTTACTCCTTTCAGAGCCAGAGGTATCAGAAATATAATTATAATGGCATTGAATATAATTGCACTTAAAATTGCATTTTCGGGAGAAGACAAACCCATAATATTTAATACGGACAATGCCCCTTTACCTGATATTCCGGCATATAATGTAACCCCTATTGCCGGAATGATTGCAAAATATTTAGCTACATCATTGGCGATACTGAATGTGGTTAACGCTCCGCGGGTCATAAGTAATTGTTTCCCTACTTCGACTACCTCTATCAGCTTAGTCGGGTTACTATCCAGATCGACCATATTTCCGGCTTCCCGTGCCGCTTGTGTGCCGCTACTCATAGCTATGCCAATATCCGATTGGGCAAGAGCAGGAGCATCATTTGTGCCATCACCGATCATTCCCACTAAATGACCGTTCGATTGCTCTTCTCTTATCTTTCTAAGTTTATCTTCCGGCTTTGCTTCAGCCAAAAAATCATCTACTCCGGCTTCTGCTGCAATGGCGGCAGCGGTTAACGGGTTGTCTCCGGTAATCATCACTGTTTTTATTCCCATTTTTCGTAATTGGGTAAAGCGTTCTTTAATACCCCCTTTCACAATGTCCTTCAGGTGTATAATGCCTAGCACCTTGTTATCTCTTGCTACTATCAGAGGAGTAGCTCCCTGTTGTGACAACTCATCTGACTTCTGTTTTATATCTTCAGGGAAGAATCCGTTATTATTAAAAACGAAAGAACGTATCGCATCTACAGAGCCTTTTCTTATTTTTTGTATCTTGCCATCAACAGTTATGTCTACACCGCTCATTCGGGTTTGTGCGGTGAAAGGGATAAATTCCGCTTCTATTCCCGCAAGGTCACGCCCCCGAATATTAAACTTCTCTTTAGCCAAAACTACAATCGAACGACCTTCCGGTGTTTCATCACTCAGAGAAGATAGTTGTGCCACATTGGCTATTTCATTTAAGCTTACACCTTCGGCGGGAATAAAATTGGTTGCCATACGATTTCCCAAAGTGATTGTCCCTGTTTTATCCAATAGTAAAACATCCACATCACCTGCGGCTTCTATTGCACGTCCGCTGGTCGCTATTACATTATGCTTCATAAGTCTGTCCATACCACTTATACCAATTGCGCTCAGCAATCCTCCGATAGTGGTAGGGATAAGGCAGACCAAAAGGGCAATTAGTACGGGCAAGCTCAAATTGTTTGATTGCGGTAGCCCTGATGCATGTAGACTATAACCGAAAAAAGAAGGTAGTGTGGCCACTGCAAGAAGAAAAACAATAGAAAGTCCCGAAAGTAAAATAGTTAAAGCAATCTCGTTTGGTGTTTTCTGCCGTTTAGCTCCTTCCACTAACGCGATCATCCTGTCGATAAATGTATTTCCGGCATCGGAGGTTATTCTAATAATAATCTTATCGCTTAATACCTTTGTTCCTCCCGTTACTGCATTTCGGTCGCCTCCGCTTTCTCGGATTACAGGAGCAGATTCTCCGGTTATTGCCGACTCATCTACGGTTGCTATTCCTTCTATGACTTCGCCATCGGATGGAATAATATCCCCGGTTTCGCAGATTACAACATCATTTTTTTTCAAATTTTCGGCAGCTACAATTTCTTCCCTTCCATCTTTCAGAAGGCGGGCTTTAGTTCGGGAACGATTGGCTTTCAGACTCTCTGCCTGAGCTTTGCCTCTCCCTTCGGCAATAGCTTCCGAGAAATTAGCGAATAAAACGGTTATCCATAACCATATTGCTATTTGTAAGTTGAAAGTAGAAAATACTCCGTCTATTGTTCCTTCAAAAACAATGATGGTTGTAAGCAAAGCTCCGATAGCAACAATAAAGATAACCGGATTTTTGATTAATAAATTCGGATTTAATTTGATAAAGGATCTTTTGATAGCCTCTATCAATATCTTTTTATCTAAGAAACTTTTATTTTGATTTTTCATTATTCTGTTGTTTTTAAAATAGAACTCCGTTTTGCATTAGGATATGGTCTACAATTGGCCCTAACGATAAAGCAGGGAAGAATGTCAGACCTCCAACAATGATAATAATTGATATGAGTAATCCAACAAACAATAGATTATCAGTTCGGAACGTCCCTTGAGACACCGGGATGATTTTCTTTCGAGCAAGGCTTCCTGCTATCGCAAGCACAGGAATGATAATACCGAACCGTCCGATAAGCATCCCCAAAGCTATCAGGAGATTATAGAAAACTGTAGATGCATTGAGTCCGGCAAAGGCACTACCATTATTGCCTGCGGCAGAAGTAAAGGCATAAAGTATTTCTGATAATCCGTGTGAGCCTCCATTATTCAGTCCCGACAGTCCTTGCGGAATAGAGCATGCAATAGCTGAAAATAATAGAATAACAATAGAAGGGCTAAGTATTGCTATGAGAGCCATTTTCACTTCAAAAGCTTCTATTTTTTTACCCAAATACTCAGGAGTACGGCCAACCATGAGGCCTGCAATAAATACAGTGAGTATAATAAATATGACAATACCATATAAGCCTGCACCAGCTCCGCCATAAACGACTTCACCCAACATCATATTTATCATGGCTACCATTCCCGAAAGAGGAGTGAGGCTGTCATGCATAGCATTAACCGATCCATTAGATGCTGCAGTTGTGACTGTTGACCACAGCACACTATTTGTTATTCCAAAACGAGTTTCTTTCCCTTCCATATAAGCCATATTGTGCCAGACGTCCGATTGGTGAAATTCGGAATATAAAGAGACAAAAAGGCCTGCTCCCAATAAAATAAACATAGCTGCAAATATCGCCCAGCCTTGTTTTTGTGATTTCACCATTTTTCCGTAAGTGTATGTCAAAGCTGCAGGGATAAGCAAAATGGATAAAAGTTGCAGAAAGTTGGAAAAAGGTGTCGGGTTTTCAAACGGATGGGCACTATTTGTCCCAAAGAAGCCTCCTCCATTAGTTCCCAACTGTTTGATAGCAATCTGAGATGCTGCGGGACCTTGTGGTATAACTTGTGTATTTCCTTGTAGGGTTGTGACATGGGTGTAACTATCAAAATTCTGGATTACTCCTTGTCCAGCCAATAAGACTGCAAGTAGGATGGATAAAGGAAGTAAGATATAGAGTGTAGAACGGGTAATGTCTACCCAGAAATTACCGAGTATATCTGTTGTCTTCCCTTTTATTCCACGTATTAGTGCCGTCAAAACAGCAATCCCTGTTGCTGCGCTTAGGAAGTTTTGCACTGTAAGTCCTATCATTTGGCTGAAATAGCTCAGACCAGTTTCTCCCGAATATGATTGCCAATTGGTATTGGTTATAAAGCTCACCGAAGTGTTAAATGCTGTGTGCCAATTCATATTCCCTATCTGCTGAGGATTTAATGGTAGCCATTGCTGAGTTACTAATACTAAGAATAAGAAGAGAAATCCTATCAGGTTAAATAGTAACAATGCCATGGTGTATTTCTTCCAATTCATTGATAGGTTTGTATCTACTCCGCATATTTTGTATATTAACTTCTCTGGTTTGCTAAATATCGGAGTTAATATATTTTTCTCTCCATTTAATACTTTGGCCATAAATGAACCCAATATAGGTGTCAACGCTGTAAGCAAAAATAGAAAAAGGAAGATTTGTATATAATCATTGATTTCCATATCAATTATCATTAAAATTTTTCGGGTTTTATTAATACATAAATGAGATATCCTAGAATGAGGATAGCTATAATTGCTCCGATGATATAAGTTATTTCCATATTTTATATTCATTTTAAGTACGATACAAAGCTATAGTGAAAGTTGTAAGGATTTTGTAAAGAAAATAGATGCGGTATAAAGATTTTATAAAGATTTTGCGGAGTCTTGTGAAGTTCCTATAAGGTCGCTGGGTAGGGTAGAGTAGAGGTGTTTCCGAATTGAGTTTCGGATTTAAAATAAAGCAAGACAATAGCCGAAAATATTATTTTCTCGTATTGCCTTGCTTGTTAAATTATTGAAGAGCTTGTCAATCGATAATATTGCTCTTGTTCAAAAAGATCATTGATATCCTTTATTTTGTGTCAGCTTACCATTCGATTTGGTAACTTGAACTGCCGGATAAGGAAATACCATCATATAATCCTGATATGGATTCTTTATCTTATAATCTTGATAATCTGCGATTTCAAATGTTGATTCAGGGTTCGCGCGATCAGCATATTTACGTACACGTGGATGAGAATTCAACTCTTTGTTAGCTAAAGCCTTAATAGTTGCATTCGAAGAGCGATTCCAGCGTTTCAAATCAAACAAGTGGTCTGTGAATTCAAAGGCCAGCTCACAACGACGCTCATGATACAAATCAGCCATTGTTGGTGTATGATCGAGAAGGGCAAGATTTGATCTTTGACGTACTGCATCAATATCCTTTTTGGCTTTATCCGCCTGATTGGTCATCAGATAAGCCTCGGCACGGAATAGAAGCATTTCGGCAAAGCGGATAAGTGGAAAATTGATACGGGCAGTAGGCCAGTCTCCACTTGTATTCACATAACCGGCTTCAGACGCATTTGCATATTTGAACGGGTCCATGTATTTATTAATCATAAACCCGGCTTCTATATCTGATGTTGAGTAGAATTTGCGAGTTGTACCCCAGAACTCGAACTCCTGATTGTATTCAAGGATAGAACGTTTCAGACGATCGTTTCCTACTCCATCTTTCAACATTTCTTCATAAATATCGTATGATGGTTTGTTCTGTCCCCAACCATTAAAGATACCCCAACCTTTGTTTTCGAGAACAACTCCTGGAAACTCACTACCACCACCGTTTGCTCCACCATCCGAAGGGATAGACCAGATATATTCACTATTCCAGAATTTAGAAAAATCGGAAGAAAATACTTCGGCGAATGTAGGAGCTAGTGCACGTCCGTAATTTGTTTCCAACGAATTTACCATATCTATTACATTCTTCCATTGGGTTTCGTCCCATGTTGCCCAATAAGCATAAACCTTAGCTTTGTAAGCTACTGCAGCAGCCTGATGTGCACGACCTTTGTCTTCGTCGGCGTATGCCTCAAATTTTGGAAGATAAGTTATTGCTTTGTCCATATCTTCAATAATGTACTTGTAGTTATCTACAACAGATGCTTGTTGCGGAGGGATAGAGTTATCATAACCGCTCGGAAAATCTTCGTAGCGAACAAATGGTGCTCCCTGTTCGTTGGTACCATATCTGTATGCCATAACGAAGTGAGACATTCCACGCATAAAATATGCTTCACCCAAGCTTCGTGTTTCGATACTGCTTAGGGTTGTACTCTTTTGTTTTTTCAATAGCTCCTGAATTACCCAGTTGGAATAAGCAATATTTTCATAAAATAGAGTGAAGTTATTGTTCAAAGGACTTTCATCTCCTGTATAAGCAAAAGTAGCCAGTGTAGGAAAACCACGTGTACGTCCCCAAACGATATCGCATGCAGCGCCTTGTTCCCAAAATAGGTCACGACCATATGATGTTTCTCTGTGAAGAGGTTTATATAAAGCTGTTATTGCATCTATAGCCTGCTGGTCGTTCTTAAAGTAAGAAGTGGTAGTAGGATTCCCTTCCGATTGAACATCCAAAAAGTCGGAACAGGAACTAAAAGCCAGAACAAATAAGACTAATGCAATTATAATTTTTTTGCTATCCATATACGTTGATTATTAATGCAAATCTGTAATTAGAATGATCTGCCGGTTTATTTAATTAGTATTGAATATTATTTTAATATGTAAGTTTTACTCCTAAAGATAGAACTCTGGATACCGGGTATTTAATTGCATCCCATCCTCCTGTTTCAGGGTCCATTCCTGAGTAGTTGGTGAATGTATACAAATTCTCTCCACTCACATAAACAGACATATTGCTGTTGCGTTGGGCTAGGTGAGATGATTTGCGGAGTATGCTGCTCAAGTCATAAGAAATAGTCAAGTTCTTGAAGCGCACATACGAAGCATCTTCCAAATACCAATCTGACGCAGTAGCAAAGTTACCGTTAGGGTCTGATTTTGATAAACGAGGTATATTTGATGATGTGTTTGTCGGACTCCATGCATTCAATATTTCGTTTGAGCGGTTAAAGTTGCCTTCAACATCACTTAAAGTCATGTATTTACCTACGTATAACGATTGTGCACCACCTACACCCTGGAACATAGCACTCAATGATACTTTCTTGTAAGTGAAGCCCAGAGTGAAAGCAAATGTTGTTTTAGGTATTGCACTGCCACAATATTGACGGTCGGCAGTGTTGATTACTCCATCATTATTATAGTCTACAAACTTCAGGTCTCCGGCTACAGCATTTGGTTGAATACGTTTTCCGTCTTTGTCTACATACGCTGCGGCTTCTGCATCGCTTTGGAAAATTCCGTCCGTCTTTATTAAGAAATAAGAATTCAAAGGCTGTCCTTGCGCAGTTTGATACAAATAAGGAAGATTTCGGAATGTAGTATTATCTGTCCATACCCCCGGTGTTCCGTCTGCATTTTTCACACCTATATCAGATACCCAGTTTCTCAAAGTAGAGAAGTTGCCTGACACGAAGTAAGACATGTCTTTGTTGATATGGTCAGCCCAGTTGGCCTGTATTTCAAATCCTCTATTACGCACTTCTCCCTGATTGACTTTCATCGCTTGTAACCCCATTGTTGTAGGCCAATCCATCGATTGAGTTTGAATCAGGTTGAAGGTTCTTTTGTCAAAATAATCGAGTGATAGGGCTAAGCGATCTCTAAACATACTGACATCTAAACCAAAGTCGGTTTGTTCAGACGTTTCCCATGTTAGGTCGGGATTAATAGCCAGATTTTTATATACGCTTGTACCCCATTTGCCGCCAGCAGTCACTCCATATTGCCCTGAATTGTTATCTGTGTTTTCCTCTTTTGTGAGGATTAGTGATTTGTAATTCATAATTACCGATGATATATTACCTACACGTCCCCATGATGCTCGTACCTTGAGTAGGCTTAGAAGATCTGTTTTCTTAAAGAACTTTTCGCTCGAAATTTTCCAGGCCAGTGTTGTTGCAGGAAAATCACCGTAATTGTTTTCTTTTGGTAAACGTCCGGCATAGTCGCGACGCCACGATCCGGTTACAAAGTATCTATCGTCGTAAGAATAAGCTAACCGTGATATAAGCGAGACATTCGCATCGGGGCCATTCAGATAATCTTTAGCTGTTGTAGATCCTGCAAAAGCAAGATATTGTAAGAAATCCGATTCGTCGGCAAATCCAGTTCCTGATACACTAAATCCACGTTGGTCGTAGTGATCGGCAGTAGTAGACAGGAGTCCACTTACCGAATGTTTGCCAAATATTCCGTCATAAGTTAGTGTGTTTTCTGTTTTCCACTGATCCGAGCGATAAGTAGATTCGTTCAGGGTATTTGACATGTTTGGTTTACCTACTTCATCACGGATAGGTGTGAAATTCTTATAGTAATTACTTGCCAAATTATATGAAAAGCGGCTGGTAAACTTTAGTCCATCTATTATGTTCGCAATTTCAAGAGTTGTATTTGTCCATGTATTGCTTGTTTTGTTGTAATTATTATCAGCAAGTAGTAAGCGAACAGGGTTAATGGCGTCTCCATGAATATCAGCAAAGTTTGAACCATATTTTGCAATATAAGCAGGGTCTTCAGTCGTAACTCCTCCATAAGATCCGTCTAAAGGATTATAGACTGTAGCACTACGAGGCATATATAGTGCAGAAAGAATAGCTCCGGAATAAGCGCTTCCTGTATCAATTCCTCGCCTTTGTGTATTTTTCCAAACAAAATCTTCAGAAATTGTTACCCACTTATTCAGCTTCATACTTGCATTGTAGCGGAAATTTATTGATTTGTTGAAAGTATTGATCAATGTTCCCTGATCGTTGTCAGAAGAAAATGATATACGGTTTTTAAAGCTTTCCGTTCCTACATTCAATGCTACATTGTGACGTTGATATGGGGCTGTTCTGAAAATTTCATCCATCCAATCGGTTCGTGTGGTCCCTACATATGGGTTGCGGCTAATATCCCAACCAATAGGTAATGTGAGACCTGCATTACTGTAAGAGGTTTTACGCATTTCTATTTGCTGTTCTGCCGTTAAAGATTGAAGGAGATTAGTAGCCTGACGTGTACCGAATATACCTTCATACGAAAGAGATGGTTCGCCTTTCTTTGCTTTTTTTGTGGTAACCAAAACCACTCCACCTGCTCCCGATTGAGCTCCGTAAATGGCAGCTGATGCAGCATCCTTAAGCACAACAATAGATTCAATGTCATTCATTGAAGCGATAGGCATTCCCGGAACGCCATCTACTACCCAAAGGACATTATCTCCTAGTTGAGAACCTTGTCCACGAATTACGATATTAGGAGTAGAAGTAGGGTCTCCACCATTTGAGCTAATGGTTACGCCGGCCAACTGACCTTGAAGCATATTTTCGGTAGAGCTTACGGGACGAACGGTTAATTCATCAGCATTGCTGATAACACCTACCGCAGCAGACAAATCTTGTTTGCGGGCATTGCTTCCATAACCTAGTACTACAACCTGATCTAGCGACTGGGCATTTTCAGTAAGGGTTACGTTAATAATTCCAGCATCAGCAACACGTTCCACTGTTTCATATCCAATGAATGAATAGCGTATAATAGACTGTTTGTTAGGAACGTCTAATGTATACTTCCCATCCAAGTCTGTAATTGTACCTATGGTTGTCCCTTTTACAGACACACTCACACCCACTAAGGGCAATCCTTCTGAGGATACTGTTCCTTTTACTTGCGTACTTTGTGCCCATACGCTCTGCGAGGAAATGGACATAAAAGTAAGAAACATGAAAATTTTAAATAAATACTTCTTTAACATAAATTTTGCTTTATATTTAAATTATCTCAAATTGCAGAGGCAAAAATAGATGTTAAGCCAAAAGAGATAGACAATATTATATTAAGTATTTATTAATTATTTCTTACAGAATATAAAGGTAAATTTCATTGTTATCTACCCCTTTAAAGGCGATTTCATCTATCTGCCTGTTTAGGTTAACGTGCTGAAAATATTAAAATGAATATTATATGAGTTAGTCTTCAATTATTCTGAATTTCATTATTGAAATTTGCTACAAAGGAATGGAAAAGTTGTATCTTTTTTATAAAAAAATATAATTTTTTTTAGTTTCAGTTTGTTAATTTTTTAGTCGGCTTATTTTTCTGTTCAATTGCCTCTTAAGTATCTAAATAGAAAAACTCCGAAGCCGTTCCTGTAAACAACTTCGGAGTTCTATTATTTGTATGTCTATATATTACTATATTTATTTCTTTGAGATAAAGATTAGAGACGCTTTGATATATAGACGTAAATAAAATGATCAAATTAATTTTGCTAAATATGTCGCCATTTCTTCTTGCACTTTTTTCGCTTCGGCTGTAGCGGCAAAAGCAAAGTCTACAGAATTGTCTGCATAAATTATAGCACGAGAAGAATTTACGAGTAATCCACATTGCGAATTCATACCATACTTTACGACATCGGCAAGGCTTCCTCCTTGTGCGCCTACACCCGGAACAAGTAAGAAATGATTAGGTGCATACTTCCGAATATCAGCGAACATTTCTCCTTGTGTAGCTCCCACTACATACATCAATTGCTCGTCAGTTGCCCATTCCTGAGATTTTTTGAGTACCTTTTCGAAAAGACGCTCGCCGTTCTTGTCTTCTGTCAACTGGAAATCATAAGAACCCTTGTTAGACGTAAGGGCTAATAGAATAACCCATTTGTTGGCATATTTAATAAAAGGCTTCACGCTATCTTCTCCCATATAAGGAGCTACGGTGATAGCACTGGCTTTCAGGTCTTCGAATGCAGACATGGCGTACATCTCCGATGTATTGCCTATGTCTCCACGTTTAGCGTCTAGTATAATAAACTGATCAGGATATCTCAGGCGAATATATTCTATCGTTTTGTGTAAAGCCACGATCCCTTTTACCCCTTGGCTTTCATAGAATGCAGCATTCGGTTTGTAAGCAACACAATATTTTGCAGTCGCATCTATTATTGCTGTGTTGAAAGCATAGATAGGATCTTCTTCATCTAATAAAAAAGAAGGGATTTTATTTATATCGGTATCTAACCCCACGCAGAGGAAAGATTTTTTTCTTTTAATATTCTCAAATAATTCTTGCTTTGTCATATTTGTATCTTCAAAATTAGAGTCGCTTTTGTCTTATTTCTAATCCTTTTTATTTTTTACATTTCGCTTTCTTTAAGCCTTTCGGTATTTTCCGCAATTATCAATTGGTCTATAATTGGCTGGATTTCTCCATCCATTACTGCCGATAAGTTATATAAGGTTAGATTGATTCTGTGATCAGTCATTCTTCCTTGCGGATAATTGTATGTTCTAATCTTAGCCGAGCGGTCACCTGTCGATACCATTGTCTTACGTTTCGAAGCGATTGCATCCATATATTTAGATAGCTCTATATCATAAAGCTTTGTTCTCAACATTTGCATCGCAAGCTCTCTATTGGCTAATTGAGATCTTGATTGCTGGCATACAACGACCAGACCTGATGGCTTGTGCGTTAGCTGTACTTTGGTTTCAACCTTATTTACATTTTGTCCTCCCGCACCACTCGAACGGGCTGTCTGCATTTCAACATCAGCAGGGTTTATCTCCACGTCAACCTCTTCGGCTTCGGGTAATACGGCAACAGTAGCAGCAGAGGTATGTACACGCCCTTGAGTTTCGGTTGCAGGGACACGTTGAACGCGATGCACTCCCGATTCGTATTTTAGAATGCCGTATACTCCTTCGCCAGTTACAGTAAATATAATTTCTTTGAATCCCCCGGAAGTTCCCTCGGTAACGCTTGTGATCTCTGTTTTCCAACCTTTTACTTCACAGTATTTCTGATACATACGATAAAGGTCTCCCGCAAAAATAGCGGCTTCGTCACCTCCTGTTCCTCCGCGTATTTCCATGATTGCATTTTTGCTGTCTTGAGGATCGGCCGGAACCAAAAGAAACTTTATTTCTTCTTCCAACTTAGGCATACGTTCATTTGCAGCATCCATTTCCTCTTTTGCAATTTCTCTTAATTCAGAGTCATTTTCGTTTTCAAGGATATCTTTTGCTTCGTCTATGGTGGCTAGTAGTTGTTTATATTCTCTACGTGCTATATCTATTTTTTCTAAATCGCGATATTCTTTATTCAGTTTGACGTATCTTTTCATATCGGCAATTACGGCAGGGTCTGTAATAAGTTTGCCTATTTCTTCAAAGCGGATATTCAGTGCATCAAGTCTTTCTAATAATGACGAGTGGGCCATATCTTAATCTATCTTATATTTAATTTGGGGCAAAGGTACTGAAAAAGGTGTCTAGATTATTACTAAGAGATGGAAAATTTGATTAAGAAATAGCAATTGAGTATCTCTGAATGGAGGCTTTGTTAGTCAATTTTTTAAGGTTTGTATAGTTGTAAGTATATAAAAAAGCGAAGAGACCGAATTCGGTCTCTTTAAAGTTTGACGCATCACTGCATTAAAAGCGTGTTTGTATGATGAGCGCGTAATTGTAAGGAGCGCGCTCAGTCTCCTTTTTAATTAATACTTTCAACCTATACGATCAATCCTCAGACCATCCTGTGAAACGATAGCCTTGAGCTGTATATGTCTTCCCCGGAAAGCGAGAATTCGTAAAAGTGAAATATATAGAATCGGAAACAGTACCTGAGGGAGCAGTGGCTCCTTTCAAGATAATCTTTCCATCTGTCAATGTAAATGTATTTGTTGAAGAAGCAACATTTCCTGCTAGATTTTCGATATTACTTCCTGAAAAACTGAGCGTTGATAAGTCGCAATTGATTTTGCCATTAATAGAGTAAGCATTTGCTCCACTTAGTGAATAACTACCAATGCGTATCCAACATTGAGTTTTTGATTCATCAGAAGTATTAGAAATTTCACAGTAGTTTTTATATACCTGTTTTCCGGCTTCATCTTTTACAATTACTCTATACTTTCCTCCCAAAGGATGGATAGAAGAGTATTCTATTTCATAGTCTCCGTATGTTTCGCAAGATGCAAATCCTAGGAGTAATAATAACAGGACTGAAATATATCTTATTTGTTTCATATTATTTTCTTTTAAAAACTGAGTATTTAATTAAACATAGCTCTATTATAATTAATTCCCTTGAGCTACTTGCCACCATAATGGTTCTTGAGTTGGTTTTGTAGCAGGTGCATTTACATTATAGAGTGCCGATACGTTAGGAACCGGAATCCGACGAGGTATTTCTCTGGCTTGTAGTACCGTTGTCCCCGGGCGGACTAAAGACCCTAGTTCGTAACCTTCTTCAAGTCCGGGTGCTGTATTACTTACGCGTACCTTTTCAGCATCACTGATTGCAGGTATTCCTGTACGGTTGCGATCCATCCAAGCATCCCAAGCATTAGCTTTTGCTGCAGCTACCCATTTTTGGGTTAAGATAGATTTTAGCATTGTGCTTAAAGAAGAACTTTTGAATTCATATACACCTCCTTCTTTAATGAAGTCGGTAGCATCAAAACCCCATCGTCCAAAGGCTTGTTTTACACCTTCATCGTATGCTGTTTTTGCTTCAGTTGTTTTTCCTGCTCTTGCTTGGGCTTCTGCTATCATAAAATAAGCTTCAGCTGAATTCATTAAATATGTAGTATCCGAATATGCTTGTTTATATCTTGACGAATTAACAAGCGGTACAGCCTCTGAAGCTCCAACTGTCGTCGATGGCTTAGTTCCGCAAGGCAAACCTTCATACAATTGTCTATAAGTAGTAAGAATTTCTCCTTCTTTAATCGCTTCTTTAGCAGCAGTAGTTATTTCATAGATTTGTTCTATACGTGGATCATTTGCTGCAAGTAAGAATTCAAGGAAAGTATGACATGCCCGTATATTCTCTTTAGTATTTAATTGGCGAATATTATACTCAAATAAAGGATTTCCTTTATTCGTTGCATCATCAAATACAGTGAAGGCAAAGTCGCCGGTAAATAATCCACCTTGGCTTATTAAGGCTGCTATTTGAGTCTTATTCGATTCATAGTCACGCAAATATATTTTTAATTTTAAGCTTTTTGCTAAAGCGACCCAAGAGTCAATATTACCTCCAAAAAAGTAATCTTGTTTTTCTATTAGAGGATTCATCCCTCCTGATGCACTGGGGGCTTTTGCTATAGCCTCATCTAACATCGCTATAATACCCGGATATACAACCGTTTTGCTATCATCATACTTTGGCGCCGGATATTTTTTTATATCCAATGCTTCAGTAAAAGGTATATCTCCGTATAAATCTGTCAGCACGTGATAGTTGTATGCAGTTAAAACTTTACCGATAATCCAATAGTTCCAAGCTTGTTTTTCTTCTGCTAAAGACATCATAATTTTGAGATCCTGTAATGTGTTGGCATAAGCATTGGTCCAGAAAGCATTATATGATTCTTGATTAAGACTGTAATTGACAGTAGTATTATACTGGTTGGTAGAGTTTCCCTGAGTAACATATTGACTCCATAGACTCCCTATCAATTGCCCATTTAATCCCAATTGAGCAATAGTACTTGCTTCCGCCGATGGGAGAAGACTCTCTAAGCTGGCATTTGGTGGATAGTTGGCATTGGTGTTCACATCCAAATAGTTATCGCAAGACGTAAATGTTCCGCCTGTTAACAGTAGCAATAAAGCTATATATATTAAATTCTTCTTTTTCATTTTTCTTCTTTATTAGATTATTAAAACTCTACTTTGATAGCTCCACCAAAACTGCGATAAGAAGTACCACTAGATATTTCACCAAATTCAGAAGTCAAGTCGTTGCCCATATTGGCTACTTCAGGATCTACATAATTATTCTTCTTTGGTGTAAATAAGAAGAGGTTGCGTCCTATAAAGCTTAAAGTAACTTTGCTTAACGGAGTAGATTTTAATGCTTTCTTTGGAAGATCGTAAGAAAGTGTTACTTCTCTGATTTTGAAGAAATCTTTTGGTATTACCATCTCATTGCGTACTAGAGGATTATAAGAATAGTTACCTAGTGTATAATTCATCTGATTAGCCATAACAGGAATATTATTTTCCACATATTGACCGCCTACTATTTTTACAGAGTTTGGATAAATAAATGAGTTACGCTCATTATACACTGTTTGTGTTGAGTTTCCGTTAAAGTGAGTGATGTAAGATGTGTTTGAGGCCATCCATCCTCCTTTATGCCAGTCACCAACGACTGTAAGTCTAAAATCCTTAAATTTAATAGAAGTGTTCAATCCTAAAATGAAATCAGGCTGTGATGATCCTATTACTTCTTTTTCTGTAGTCGATTGAGTAGGGAATCCGTTTGTGTTTACAATCATATAACCATAGTAAGGGCTAGTTTTATCTGTTACACGGTCTACTGATGGAACTTGGAATGTTCCAATTTTTTCTCCTACTTTCATTCTATATTCAACTCCACGCCAGCTGTAGATATTGTATTCTTGCAATCCATCCCAAAGTTCAATAACTTTTCCTGTATTTTTTGTAAATGTTGCATTTACATCCCATTGCCAGTCTTTTGATTTTATAGGTGTGAATCCAGTAGCTAGTTCTATACCTTTATTTTCCAATTCTCCAACATTGCGAGTTTCGGATGTATATCCGGTTTCTGGAGCTAATGTAGCATTTATTATCTGATCCTTTGAGCGTTTGTTGTAATAGGCAAAATCCAGGCGAACACGGTTGTCAAAGAAATTTCCTTGAACACCAAATTCGTATTCAGTTGTAATTTCAGGCTTTAATGATTGACTCGGCAATCTATTGTATTCAGTTAAGCCTAATACTCCATGAATAGGAAGATATGTGTAATAGCTATTGTATGGTTCGAACCATGATGAGGTACGATATACTCCAGCGTCGTTACCTGTTTGTCCCAAAGCTGCTCTTAATTTCAAAAAGTCAATTTTGCTATCTTTTAATGTAGGAAACAATTCTGTAAGAATAAATGAAATATTACCTCCTCCATAAAAATAAGTGTTTTCATTTTTAGGTAGAGTTGATGAATTGTCAGCACGAGCTGAAAGGTTTAGGTATGCAAAACTTTTGTATCCTAATTCAGCTTGAGCGAATAAACCGATAAGTCTTCTTTTTTCAGAATATTGCTGAGAGACAGCTGCTGAACCTGAGTTTTCAAGACTGTACCAATCAGGAACACCTAATCCGTTTACATATCCTCCTGTGTATGAGTATGTCCGTTGATTTAAGTTCCATCCGGCTGTACCACTAAGAGCAAAGTCTGATACTTTATAATCTGCAGATAAGAATGCTGTGGCATCAAGCTGATCTCTATTGTATCTATTGTTCGAATAATAACCGTTCTGGGCAGTAGCACCTCCTAAATCGCTATATGATCCAGGTATAAATGAATTTTTAGCATTTATATTTTCTCTGCTATAGTTAAGGAAATCGCCACCCAGACGTGCTGTAGCTTTTAGGCCCCCCAACAACTGATAAGAGGCTTCAACTTTGCCATATGTATGATTGTCTTGATATAGGAAATAATTGTTGTCAACCATCCAATAAGGATTTGTTGCATAAAAAGTGTAATAGTTATCAAGATTATAACGCTCGTCGTTGTAATTTTTCATTGAAGCGATATCAATGTCGACAGGATTTTGTAAAAGTTCGATCTCCATTTGTTCTGTACGACGGATATCTTTACGTGCATAGTTAACAGATACATCTATGGCTAGTTTGTCCCATTTAGCATTACCACGCAAAGAGAATGTGTTGCGAGAATATGTGTCTGCATTATTCGGTAATGTTCCATTGCTGGTTACATTTCCATAAGAAACATAAAGACCAAGATTCTCTGTACCATAACGAAGAGATACAACATTATTCAATTCGTGACCTGTCTTGTAAAAATTGCGGATATTATTTTTTACATAGGAAAAAGGTTTCGTCATTGGTTCTGCTAACTGATCTGAACCCCACTCGTGGATACTACCATCAAGGCGTGGTCCCCATGAACCGTTTTCGGCTCTATCCCAAGCTCCCCAGCCTTGTCCGTAAAGATCCTGAGTTTGCATTACACGAAGAACATTTGAAGCCGTAAATGCTCCATCGTATGTTACTGTTAGTTTTTCGCTTTTGGCTCTCTTTGTTGTGATCATAATAACTCCATTCCCTGCGCGAGATCCATATAGGGCAGTAGCAGAGGCTCCTTTCAATACAGTAACCGATTCTACGTCTTCAGCGTTTATGTCATTGGCACTATTGCCAAAGTCTACATAGTCTGTTCCTGAACGTTCATTTGTGATCGGCACACCGTCTACAATGTACAAAGGATTGTTGCTGTTAAATGAAGAGATACCACGAATTAATACTTTTTGAGATGTACCTGCCGGTCCTGAAGCGGAAATATTTACTCCGGCTATTTTTCCATTTAATCCGCCCATTACAGATCCGGATTTTGCAGCTGATATTTCATCCGATTTCACTTGAGTCGCAGCGTACCCTAATATTTTCTGATCGCGCTGAATTCCCATTGCTGTTACAACGACTTCATCTAAAAGCTTGTCGTCGTTTTCCATCACTACCCGCATATTTTGAGTAGCTTTAGTTTCAATACTTTTCATTCCAACCAGATTGAATACCAGCGTGTTTTTACCATCCGGAACATTTATTGAAAATGTTCCATCCAGATCGGTTACTGTTCCGACTGTAGTTCCTTTCACAACAACAGAAGCACTTATTACAGGCTCACCATTCGTATCAATAACGGTTCCTGTAATCTTTGTTGTTTGTGCGGCAATATACCCTATGCTTAACAGTAAGCAGGATAAAATCAATAACAACTTTTTCTTCATACTTGTACACATAAATTTATTAATATTAACACAATACACCTATTGAGTAGTATCGATCGGAGCTTCCTTTTTCACTGTTTTTTTCCGTTCGTATACTTATTGGTACTAGTTGGCGAGCTATTAGAGTCGCTTATAAACTTAAAGAATACAACTTTGAAGGGGAATCACTTTAAATAAAGGGTGAAGAGCCCTTTTGTGATTCCTTTGATTTAGATTGTCTTCTTGTGTCATATTTATATAGTTTTTGTATATAAATATTTTTGGCATGATAAAGCTAATTGAAGGTATTACAGTTGTATGTCTGTAATCTGAAGCTATGTTAGCTTTGATTTCCTTTATCTTTATTTTCATTATAGAACACTACTTTTATTTAGAGGTAAGTTTTGAGAGTAAACTTATTTCTGAGAGCAAATGTAAACTAAATTTTTATAAAAAGAATAAAAATGGAATATTTTTTTTAAATTTTGTTTCATAATGATTTTTTATATCGATTTGTTAGCTTGAAATGATATATTTTGAAATGTCTTGTTTTGTTGATTGTTTCTGTAAAATATAAATTATTACATATTTTAAAACATAATAAATAAATTTATGTAAAATTATGCCTCTTGATCGAAGTAGTAAATACCTATTACATGGTATTTATATACCATGTAATAGGTATAGATGGGGGATGGGCATAGAAATAAGATTTAAAATAGGTCTTATAAAAAGGTAGATAAAGTTTCAGGAAAAGCTAGAGGTGCATATTATATCTTTAGTTAATAAAATGTTATCTTTATATACCCATTCGCTAATATAAATTATGGACAAGAAGAAAAGGGTAGGTATATATAGAATTTTCGAAGTTTTGAAGCGTGTAAAAAAGCTTTGGGAAAAGGATATTAATGTCTACTTTATTTCAGGGATGTGCTATAATTGTAGTGTATTTGATAAAATAGTATTACCGGAGGGGTATAAGAAGAAATATATTGAATGGCACGTTCCCATTCCCGGACAGTCGTTGCAGGAATATGCTTCTGTTATGGCAAAAGAGATTGATACTTCCAGACCATATATACTGATAGGATATTCTTTTGGTGGCGTTATTGTTCAGGTGATGAGTTATTTCTTATCTCCAATAAAAACCGTACTTATTTCGTCTTTTAAAAGAGACGAAGAGATCCCAATGTTATTTCGTGCAGCTAAAAGAACAAATGTGGCGGACCGCATTCCGATGCGCGTGTATGCTTCAACAGAGCTTATAACGGATCTCTTTAACCGTTTTGTTTATAATGTGCCAACATCGGAGCTGGCTGAGGTAATGACCTTTGTTGATCCTGTTTATATTAAGTGGGCTATTGAGCAAATTGTAGGTTGGATGCCCGAAAATAAATGTAAACATCTCTATCATATACACGGAACCGAAGATCAGATTTTTTCTTATGAACATATACGCAATGCATTTCCCGTAGAGGGAGGGGATCACCTGATGGTGGTAAAAAAAGCTGATCCGATAAGTACTATTCTTAGTGGTATTCTTTTGATTAAAGAAAATTAGGCTTTCAGAAATCGTACTATAGTATATTTACGGCAATTGTTGAATCCTAATTCTTTCTATTGGGATAGTCAATACAATTAATAACAACATCGACATGACTAGTTTGTATGAATTTTAATCATTGGATTGCAAATTCGAAGGGATGATGGGTTATTTAATTATTATTCAAAATTAATCTGAGTATCAAGCTCCCAAATCCCCAAAACCATAAAAAGATAACTGTTAGAAGACTTATAAATGCCCATATCCGTTTCTTTTTAGTTGTAAACTTTTCAAAATATTTAAAATAATCTAAGTATCTATCTTTGTAGTCTATAAGAAAATAAGCAAAAATATATGAAGGAACACCTAACAGCAAGAGTAAATTATCATCGTTTATATTTATTGCAATATTAACTTCTTGTAAACAAATTAAAACAGAATTTGTGGAACCCAATATAAATAGATATACTAGAGCATAAAAATGCATACCAGCAAGAGTTATCTTTATTCCATTCTTTTTATTTTCTGAGACCTCTTTTACTGCATTAATGACTTCTTCTCCTTTTTTATTGTTTTTAAATAAGAAATTATTTATCGGATAGACCGATATTTCATTTATTAATAACCCTAGTTTATAAAGATTGAAATATATCAAATTACAAAATTTTATCATATCAGATTGTTTTTTTTTACTGGTACTTCCCTTTTAGAGATCATTAAGAGTCCGCAGAACGACTTATAATCGATGTCTCTAGATATCTTTATATTCGTCTCCTATGTATGCACTGGTAAATTTTCCACTATTTTTTCTTTTTCACAGATGTAGATTTGTCAATGTTGATAATCGCATAGTAAATGGCGTCAATAACTCCTGCCATTCGTTTAAAATCCAAACGATCCATTTTGTCTCCCGATTTATGATAATTGTGATTGCGATAGAATGCACTATTGGTAATCATCATAGCATCAAAACCGAGTGCCCAATAATTGCGATGATCTGAAAAATCGACCCCTTTTATCATTCCGGGACTTGTCAGACTTTTAGTTTTAATCGTTTTTGCATTGTAAAATTGTTTGGAGAAATCTTTTACAAATTGCCCATGTCCTATTTTCTTCGTTAAGAGTATAAAGTCACCCTTATTGCCATAAAAAAGCTTCATAGGAGCAAAAGGATAACTTTGTGAATCTTCAGCGTCATTGAAGAATCCGATCATTTCTACGGCCACCATCCCATAAACGGGAGTATTGGATTTTTTCAGTTCATTGGCATGGGTATAGCTACCCATAGATTGAGTACCAAAGAAGGGTGGTTCTTCGAGGGTATATGCAACTAGTTCTATGGGGCGTATTAAGTTTGATCGACTAAATAACCGAGCCAGTTCCAGTATAGCAGTTACGCCAGATGCATTATCGTCAGCACCTTCTTGTTCTCCGCAAACATCGTAGTGAGCACCGATTACTACCAACGCTTTTTGTTGTTTTGTACCAAACCGACAAATAACATTCTTATAATTAACATTGTTTACAGTATACGTTTGATAATATGTTGTATCTGCATATTGGCTAAATTCTGTGAATATATAGTTTGCAACCTTGTTGAGTGTTACTGTATCCTCAAAGTTGCGAAATCCTTCTGTTTTGGTAATAGCAGTCAGATGTTTTTGTATACGCTCTATGTCAGACTGAGCATGTAGATTATGTGTGACAAATAAAAGAGTGGATATTATAAAAGTGTATATAAGCTTCATTTTTGTGATCTGTAGTTTAATTATGACAAATATAGTTTAATATTCAAGATTTCCTATTTGTTTTATTTTTTACAGGCTAAATTATCTAGTATTAAGATATTTGTTATTGTTTATAAATAAATTAAAGTGACAATTTATAATATTACGGATAGCTGTTACTTTTGTTACTTTTTGATGTTTATATATTTGATATAGTGTTGTTTGTATTTTCTCTGATTTTGCGAGAAATTGTAACCTTTTTGGATTTAACAGATACGTGAGATTGTGAAACTCTAGTTTTGTAAAGATGATGAAAAGTTGGGGTGGCTTCTGTGTTAAAATGATTGATAATAAAAAGAAAAGTGTATTTTTGTATTCCAAAGTGAAAAACTTATAAAAGTATAATTCATTATTGAAGTTTATGATTGATAGAATAAATAAGCTGTTGGCAGAAATTGAGGGACTGAAAGCTTCTAAAGCAGATGAGATAGAGGTTTTACGTATTAAGTATCTTAGTAAGAAAGGTGAAGTATCGGCTTTGATGAACGATTTTCGCACTGTGGCTGCAGAACAGAAACGGGAGGTAGGTATAAAACTGAATGAACTAAAAGAAAAGGCTCAGGAACGAATAAATCAGTTGAAAGAATCTTTAGAAAATTCTCAGACTGTGGATGAGGCAATCGACCTTACTCGTACTGCTGCACCCATCGAGCTTGGTGCTCGCCATCCGCTATCAATTGTAAGAAAAGAAATTTGTGATATTTTCCGCCGTTTAGGTTTTTCTATAGCCGAAGGTCCTGAGATAGAGGATGACTGGCATGTTTTCTCTTCTCTTAACTTTGCGGAAGATCATCCGGCTCGTGATATGCAGGATACGTTCTTTATTGCACGAAGCCCTGAAATTGTATTGCGTACACATACTTCTTCTGTCCAGACCCGAGTGATGGAGAAGCAGCAACCACCGATACGCATTATTTGTCCCGGTCGGGTGTATCGTAACGAAGCTATTTCGTATCGTGCACACTGTTTCTTTCATCAGGTTGAGGCATTGTATATAGATAAGAATGTGTCTTTTGCTGATCTAAAACAAGCTTTGTTATTCGTTGCGAAAGAGTTGTTTGGTGCAGATACCAAGATACGTTTACGTCCTTCATATTTCCCTTTCACAGAGCCTAGTGCTGAGATGGATATTTCATGTAATATCTGTGGTGGAAAAGGCTGCCCATTCTGTAAGCACACCGGTTGGGTAGAGATATTAGGCTGTGGTATGGTAGACCCGAATGTCTTGGAAAACTGTGGTATAGATAGTAAAATATATACGGGATATGCTCTCGGAATGGGAGTGGAGCGTATTACAAATCTTAAATATAGAGTTAAGGATCTTCGTATGTTCTCCGAGAATGATCAACGTTTTCTTGATCAGTTTGAGAGTGCATATTAAGATGTACTTATCGTAGATGCTGAGCGAAGCATTTTATGTATTTTATTTTGTGTTTATAAGCATCTTTAAAACAATATTATAGCTTGATTTTGGCTTCAATAATCACTTTTGAGGAGAAAATACTTTAGAATATATTTGCATAATAAACAAAACTATTTTACCTTTGCATCGCATTTAAGGAAAACGGCTACGTAGCTCAACTGAATAGAGCATCTGACTACGGATCAGAAGGTTGCAGGTTTGAATCCTGCCGTGGTCACTTTTAGTATTGAATAAAGAGCTGTAAATTATTATTTTACAGCTCTTTTTATTTTTGTCTAGCACAACATTTGCACAACATGTATTCGTGCACAACCTATATACACAAAAGGAGGCTGATTAGGCTTCCTTTTTACTATATAATAATACATATGACAAAATTACCTTCTAATATCAATTGGTACAACCTGTGTTATAAATATCCGTAGCAATATTCTTAAATGCACTTTTTATTAAATCATCAAATCTGATATTTATTATTTTAGGCGACTAATTCAAACTTTCAATTCTTTTACTAAGCTCTGATGATACCACGAACACAGAAGAATGTATATCATCAATCGAAGGAATATTAATCGACAACGATGTTTCCATCTGTGTTGAACCAAAGTTATTGATTGAGGCCCTAAAGACATTACCGGAACAGCCTATCACGATTTCCATTGATGAAAAGTTAGCTGTCACTGTCAAGTACAAAGGTGGTAAGTTTGAACTCGCCGGGCTATCACCTCAAGAGTTTCCAAAGGAGAAAGATATTACCAATGCAACTAAAATTACAATACCTTCTAAGGTCTTACTAAATGGTATTGAAAAAACGATCTTCTGTGCATCTACTGATGATCTTCGTTCGATAATGACCTCTGTCTATCTGGATATTGTAGAAGGACAAATCAGCTTTGTAGCTTCTGACGGTCATAAGCTTGCTTTGTTAGAACTTTGGGACGAATCAATGACAGAGGAAATAAGCTTCGTTATCCCTCTTAAAATTACAACGATTTTAAAAAGTTTAATAAAACCGTCCGATGAATTGATAAACATATTTATCGGTAGCAATTCAGCCCGTTTCGAATACGGATCGGAGAGTATCGTTGCAACCTTACTTGAAGGTAAATATCCGAATTACCGTTCTGTTATACCTCAAGTCAATGATAAGATTTTATCAATTGGTACAGCTGATCTTAAGGGAGCAATAAAGCGGGTTTCTGTCTTTGCTAATCAAGCCAGTAGTTTAGTTAAACTCGAACTATCGAAAGATCTGATCAAACTATCAGCTCAAGATATCGACTTTTCTACAGCTGCTGATGAAACCGTTGCTTGTGGATATACAGGAACAGCAATGGCAATAGGATTCAAAGGTCACCTCCTTACCGAGTTGATTTCTGCTATTCCCTCCTCAGATCTGCAAATGTCTTTCTTCGATCCAAGCCGGGCGACTCTCATAATGAGAAAGATAAAACTCATTCTCAAGCTTGACAATATCAAAAAAGAAGAGAATTCCGGAGCCAAGTAAGGACTTGAAAAAGCTCTCGAAATACTGGAATCGAATCAACGTGATTTATCCGGATTGGATGAACTCGATACTACTCAGGCAAGAGCAATCGCAAAGTTTGCAGTTGACTTTAATAATATGGAACATAACGGCGAGTTCTTTGTCGCCCTTGGTGAATCAATCGAAGGTAAGAAACCAAGCGAGAAGTTCTACAAGAAGTTCTACAAGAAGTTATGGAAGATTATGAACGAATTTGATAAGAAGTCATGACAGATCAGGAAATAAGCGAATTGAGGGAAAAATATCCAATTCCTTTCGAAGAAATATGTTTGTATAATTCTTTTGTACAAATCTTAGGTGAAAATCCCGAAGATTATACAGAAATAGAGCGTAAAACACGCTGGAATAAGATAATGTCATTTAACAAACCAATGGCGAAGCGTTGGTCTGATACTTCTGAATGTATCGGATGCATTCATTTGAACGAAAAAGAAGCCTGGTGTAATTACCAAGGTTTACCCTGTACTTACAATCCTATTTTAACACCATCTACAGGTATGGATCGGTAGGGCTTGTTATGGTGCTGCAAAAGAAGAATATCAACAATTAAAATTAGACTTATGAGTGCGAATAATTCATTTCAAGATACAATAAAAGCATATTTAGACAAGCGAGCCCAAGAAGATTCTCTTTTTGCCGTAACGTATGCAAAGGAAAACAAGAACATCAAAGACTGCTGCAGCTATATAACCGATAGAGCAAAAAAAATGCAAAGTGACGGTTGTGCTGTCATATCCGATGAAGAGGTTTTCGGTTGTGCGGTACACTATTACGATGAGGATGATATCAAAGTCGAAAAGACTTCTGCTTCGAAAACAGAGGTAAAGGAATAAGTTCCCTAAATGAAACTCAAGCCTAAGAAGAAAGATGATATTGGACAATATACCTTGTTGATTATGAAAGGGATTTGTTTTATAGAACCGTTGCATGGTAAAACGGTCAAAAAGATAAAGATTCAGACAAGAAGAATTATCACAGAACAACCGTTGGAAAATGAATCGATCAAGCCTTTTGTACAAGGATTATTTAGAGTTTATCATAAGATTGGCGCAATAGACAATCTGAAGGTAACTCTTAAACCTCGCTACAATGTAGGTGATATCCTCTATCTGAAAGAACCTTACTATATTCTTGAATCAAAAACAAATTGAATAATAGATAGTTGTTTTGAGCTATTTTTCTTATATTTATATAATAATTAAATGGTTATGATACATGCAAATGTGCTAAGGATAGGGAATTATATACATCACAAAGAATTGGGTATTGTTAAAGTGATTTCAATATCCTCTAAAGTTGGAGATCATGAATCTGTGTTTGTCGAGTGTTTAAAGGATGGGCTAGATTATGATTTCAATTTAGATGAAGATTTGACAGCTATACATACCCCTAATAGACGATATACTATTGAAGTGTGAGTTTGAGCAAAAAAGTTCGGCGCAGACATATATAACCTAAAAGATGGATGGTTTAATTTTTCATTTGGTTTAACAATATGGAAAGATGATAGACTATTTTATGACTGGATAGATGGCAAATTGAAGTAAAATATCTTCATCAACTCCAAAATCTATATTTCGCATTAACAGGAAAAGAATTGGATATAAAACTGTGACCTCATTCTGTCTTTTATATTTTACCATAAAAGGCATGTCAGAATTGAAGTTTGACCCTAAGTTATAAGATGAAAAATTTTAAAATCGAATAGTTATATTTGAAGAAGCAAATAATTCTTTTACGATGAGACTATATTTTGTATTTACTATATTATTTGTATCACAGCTAATACATTCACAAGTAAAAATTGAAGGTAAGCTATCTTTTGATTTCTCCTTTATGAATGATCAGCAGTTTATAGATTCTATACCTAATTTTCCGAATGACTTATACGAGTATTATAATGTGAGAATTACGAGAGACCTTGATTTTGGTTTAAAAGAATCAATTTTGGGTCTAGTTTCAAGTTTTCATAAAGGTAATATAGGTTTGTCTAAATATAAAATGTCTGATATTCATCTATTGACGAAGAATGATTCTGTGATCGCAATTATAGGCGAGATACCCAATTATAAGACTTCTATCTATTTTAACAAAATTGAAGTAAATAAGTATATTCGAAAACACGATTCTTTTTATCAAACAAAAACAACCGTCAATGATTTGAGAAATGATCTTCTTAAGGACGAATATTACGGTTATATCTGTGGAGAAGCTCCTGTTATTTATGAAATTCCCCAATATAACGGATTAAGCTTTGATAATCTAAAGAATATAAACCAATTTCGATATTGGCTTCGGTCGTATAACCCTGAATTACAAACATACGGTGTTGATGCTCTGTCTTATTTATACAAAAAGAAATATAGCGATAAGAATGATGAAAAGGTAAAACAAGATAGGAGTATAATTAAATATATCAAACAACGAAATTCGATATTAAATACCTGCTCGGGATGCTTTGTTGGTATTTACGAAAGAGTCTTTTAATTAGTAACATCCACTGTTAATAATATGAATTAAGCCTAGACATCTGAAATGATACTCTAGGCTTATATTTATCATAAATATTCGTTTAACTTTGCCGCAAGATTTAAAACATCTGCCGTCATGAAAGAAACACCACTTATGATATACAAAAAGGTTTTAGAAAATAGGCTTGCCCGAAAGAAAGAAGAATTGGCGGATATTGAGAAACAAACAAAGGCTTAGCTACAGCTGTCGACAAACGAAAATTCATCGAACTAAAAGCCGTCGTAAATGAATTGTAAAACTGTATTGATATGGCTGATGCAATATCCAAGATGGAGGGGTAATTGAAGTTTAAATGTTAAATAGCAGAATATGGAAACTCTACTAGTATGTTTATTATTTATTTTTTCTGGTATTGTATTACTTCTATTGTCCATCTATTTTTATAAGAAATCAAAGGATAGTATAAAATGGAGTAGAACAAAAGGACAGATATCTAATGCTTATTTGGATAAATTTAATGACAGCAATTCAGCTTCATATAGAGTTCAGGTTAAATATTCATATACAGTTGCTGATAAAGTTTATAGTTCAAAAAGAAAATATTATGGAGACTATCTTTTGAGTTCCTTTTATTGGAGTACTAAAAAACTTGTTGATAAATATAAGATAGGAGATACGATTGATGTATATTACAATCCTCAAAATCCAAAAGATGCTGTCTTAGAACAAGGAGTACATTTTTCTGTATTAGTGTTTTTTATTGCATCTTTAGTGTGTTTTTCAATTGGAGGAGTATTGGTAGAAAGATTTTATCTGTAGTTATTAGATTATAAATAAAGATGTAAGAGGAGTTACTTAAAAAAGTAGCTCCTCTTTATTTTTTAGGGTAAAACGACATGGCTAAACTCACCATCAAACAAGAGAACTTCTGCAATTATTACATTGAGACAGGCAATGCATCCGAAGCCTATCGCCGCGCTTACTCATGTTGTAATATGAAAGATGAGACGGTGAATGTGAGAGCCTCCGAACTTCTCAAAGACGGTAAGATTACGGTAAGGGTAAAACAACTTCAATCAGCCCTTCAAAAACGTTCAGATATCACCAAGGATGAAGTCGTACAAGAACTGACTAATATCGTCCGTTTTCGTGTAACCGATGTATTATCTGCAAAAGGAATGTCAGTGAGAGTTAAGAACCTCGCTGATCTCCCAGATGAAGTTGTCGGCTGTATATCCTCTATCAAGAAAGTAAAGGGCTGTATCGAAGTGAGATTCTTAGATAAGATAGCAGCTATTGATCGGCTTAGTCGTATGCTCGGATGGGATGAAGCAAAAACGGTTAAAGTGCAAGGCTCTGTTCCTATCCAGGAATGGTTAAAGAAATTCGGTAATCAGGATAAAGAAGAATGATACAAGTACAACCAGCTTATAAACCATTGTATGAGAATGAAGATAAGTTTATAATACTTGTAACAGGCGGATGTGGTAGCGCAAAGTCATTTAACGTATCTACATTCTTAGAAAGGCTTTCCTTCGAAGAAGGTCATAAGATGTTATTTTGCCGTTATACCATGTCTTCGGCTGAGATATCAGTTATTCCTGAGTTCAACGAAAAGATCGAGCTGGATAATACAGAGGAGCATTTTCGGGTAACCAAGAACGAAATTGTCAATAAATATTTCGGAAGTGAGATTCTTTTTCGTGGTATCAAAACAAGCTCAGGAAAGCAAACCGCAAAGCTTAAATTCATACAGGGTATTACTACATTCGTATGTGATGAGGCAGAAGAGTGGACAGACGAAAAAGACTTCGACAAACTGATATTGTCTATCCGTAAACAAGGAATTCAACTGCGTGCCATTATTGTGATGAATCCACCTGACGTCAATCATTTCATTTATCAGCGATACATAAAAGATACGCACAAGGTCGTTAATATCGACGGTGTAGATGTTCAGTTAAGTACACATCCAAATATGTTACATATCCACACAACCCATCTCGATAATCTCCCGAACCTAAACGATGTGTTCATGCGAGAAGTTGAAGAGATCAAGCGTAAATCAATAGAGCAAGCTACTAAATCCGACGGATCATTTGATAAGCATAAATTCAATAATTTAAAATATGCTCATATTGTTATAGGTCGATTCTCTGAGATTGCTGAAGGGGTTATTTTTACTTCTTATGAGATTGTTCCGGAGATTCCCGAATGGGTGACAAAAAGAGGTCTTGACATGGACTTTGGTTTTACGCATGACCCAACAGCAATTATCGATTGTGCACTATATGACGAAGATTTGTATTTGGATGAACTTTGCTATAAAACTCATATGTCAACAGGCGAAATTATCAAGGAGCTGAAAAGGCATACGGATAAAGGGCGGGTTATTAGCGAAAGTGCCGACCCTCGTTTTGTAGACGAGATCCGTAATGCCGGTATAAGAATAAAGCCGGTCAATAAAGGTAAAAGAGATAACGACGGATCGATCAAGGCCGGTATTGATAAAATGCTTGAATTAAATATCAAAGTAATGAAACGATCGTACAACCTACTGGAAGAGGTCCGCAACTACACATGGGATAAAGACAAAGATGAGAACTTTATCAATGAACCTATCGACGCATGGAATCACGGGATTGACGCTTCTCGCTATTGGGTGTTGGAAGAAGTACTTGGGAAAACAGATGGAATACAAGATGTGTCGGGAATATTTAGTTGGTAGGCATAGCTGAATTTCATAAAATATAGTATTTTAGATGTGAGAATTTAAATTGTTATAACGTCTAAATTAAAAAACATGAAAAACGAATATGTTGATAAAGTTGCTAATGCTATTTATAATGAGATCAAAGAAAATTATGAGGTTATAAAAATAAATAAAGATGATTTATATGAGGTTAAAAAATATAATCAATACGTTGAATATAAATTAAATGAATTTAAACTTCATGAATTACTAAACCCTGAGGGCTATAAAATCTCTGGTGAAATAATTATTTCTGCGCATGTTTATATACCATCTATTGACGAACCAAGAAATTTATCTACTGATAAATTATTTAGTTTTATAATTAATGATACATTAATTCAATTTGACCCAGAAACAGAAGAGTTTCAAATATGTAATGATATAAATGTAAGATATATTACATTAATAAAGGGCATCTTTGGTAGGTAGTTATTATTTATCGATGTATGCTTTCAATCCGAGCAATCCTGTTCGGATTTTTTATTTCGGATTATATATTAGAAGAAAGCTATGTTTAAAGCAATCAAATTTATAACCGACTTAGTTCGTCAGAATAACGACTAGCAGAGGCTTCTTTCAGACATTATTCTTCAATTGCATAACCCCAGTAATCAATTCATACTTTCAAACATTGATGAAGGAGACTATATCTTCGAAAAGATAAGAAAATTACAAAAAGAGAATACCGAACTAAAGAAAGAATTTGATCTCTTACGTAATGAAGTGACTGTCCTTGTAGAAAAATATAGCAACACACCAGATATCAATTATAAGGAGGATAAAGAAATAAAACCAATTTGAGAAAGGGGCATGAAAGTAAGAGTGTTCGGGTTGCAAACTGAAAACTCTTATTTCTGCGAAATACAAGCTGATAATGCCCCGAGATGAATAAGAAAGACAGCTGTAATGGCTGTCTTTTGCTTTATTAATTAACACATTCACAATCCTTTTTTATTTGAGAGTTACTTCTATTAATATCTGGATCATTCTCTAGAAATACAATAGTAATTGTATCACCTGTAATAAAATTATCATAGAACCATGATTCTCCTTTTGTTTTTGTGTCATGTTCCGATTCTCCATAATAGGTAATATTTTTCCACTTAAATTGATACTTGGATAAAACATCTCCTTTACCTCCGACACTCTTCCTTTCATATACAACAGCTTTTATACAGATTCCTTGTTTTTGCAATAAATGATTTATAGAACTTTCATATCCTGCTTTAATTATTAATGCCAAAACTAGTAAAGTGATAAATACATAACTAATAATCCTATATATAGGACGCTTTTCTTGTCTGTTCCGGCAACTTTTTTTCTTGTGCTTATCCATAAATCGGCAAATTGTAATAGTATAATCAAATATAGATGAAAAAACAGCTTACTCTCTTATATTTTAAGAGAAAATCCTATGACAATCGAGGAAATATTAGCTCTAACGGATAAGGCACAACGTATTGAATACCTCAAGAAAGGCAGACGAACCGAGATTCCTGATGTTGTGAGACTTTATAACGACTGGAACCCGAACAAACATGAGATTATTACGGATAATAAGAAATATCCGAAAATTCGAGTGGTTATCGAAAAAGGGAAAGAGGTCAAAAGCGATACCACAGGACAAATGACACGTACCGACGATAAGGTGGAATACAAAGATCCGAATCGTATTGCTTTACCACTCGAACAGGATATCGTTAATATTCAAACGGCTTTTACGGTAGGTACAGAACCATCCATCGACTGCGATACGGACGACGAAGGAGAGAAGTCTTTACTGTCTGCACTGAAACAGGTCATAAGAAAGAATAAACTCAAATACCAGAATAAAAAGATTGTGCGTTCCTGGCTATCAGAGTAAGAGGTTGCCGAATACTGGTACGCAGTCAAAGACGATGGTTTTTAGGCTATTTTAAAAAGGAAAATCGCTTCGATATTCGGTAAAGCAGTACCTTAATACCGTCTGAAATCGACTCTTTGGTCTCCATTCCGTGGTGACACACTATATCCTTTCTTTGATGATACCGTTGACATGGTTGCATTCTCCCGCGAATATAAAAAGACAAATCTGGACGCAACGGAAACAACCGTTTTCATGACATTGACAAACGACTCTATCCGTACATGTATCATTGGAGATAACAACCAAGACAAAGTTGTAAGTCATGGCTTCCCCAAACTTCCAGTTATATATACCTATCGAAAGAATGCTTATTGTGATGTCATAAGACCTATCCGTATCCGTATCGAAAAGCTTCTTTCTGCATTCGGTGACTGTATCGATTATCACTTCTTCCCGATCTTGAAGCTGTTCGGAGAGGTAACAGGCTTCTCCGGGACTACCCGCAACAGGGTTGTTAATCTTACTGGCGAGAAAGCCGATGCTGCTTATCTCACATGGCAGCAAGCAGCAGATCCTATCAAGTTAGAACTTGAAACATTGTTTAGTCGTGCTTACTCCATGACAAACACGCCTCAGATATCATTCGAGAACCTGAAAGGGACAGGTAATGCTCTATCGGGTAGTGCTTTTCGCTATGTCTTTATGGGTGCACACATGGCCGTTGAGAATCATGCCGAAGAAATAGGGCTATTTATGCAACGTCGGCTAAACTTCCTTATATCTGCTCTTGGTACTCAGAACTCTAGGCTTGCAGCTCCTGCACAGACTATCGATGTGGAAGTGAATATTGTTCCGTATATGATCGATAACATCGACGACAAGGTACAAACTGCTGTTACGGCTGTAGATGGTGGTATCTGGTCACGCAAGGAGGGTATTCTCTTTGCTGGCAATGCAGATCGTGTAGACGAAGAGCTCAAAGAGATTGAAGAAGATAAACAAAGGGCTGCCGAACGTGATAGTAAAGTTGGTATGACAATGGGAGGATTTTAAGATGAGAAATATCCGAGAAATAAGGACGCTTCCGATATCAGAGTTAACAGACGAAGAGATAGTAAAAGCAACTATGGATCGTCTGAAAACAAAGTCAATAATCATCGGCTATTTAGACGAAAATAGGTGGATATTCCTTTGGAGGTATAAGAACGGATTTTTCTCTTATATGAAAGGATTAAAAGAGCATTTAGAAAAATGGTTTGGTTGTAAAATGATAAAAATAGAAGAGGGAGAATTAAAAAAGCGGGATTCGAACCCGCTATTCTATAAAGAATGCTTACCAACTAAGCTTTTTCCACAACATTGCCAATTTGGGTTGATAATTTTTGATAAAAAATATGGTATAATATGATAATAAACTAGCAATGTACTGATATATAATTGTATTATAATCAATATTCATTGTCTTGGAATTTACCATTTTACCGCAATATTGCGTAACCCTATTGTAAGAAGAGCTAACGCAAAAATAATAAATATATCTATATGTCCTCTCTCTCTTTCCACGACAAACAGCACGTCTTACATCTACTTAACCAACAAGGACAGGTAAAGCGTATTTTCGATGATTTCACTCGTCGATCAGGCTTGATATTGACTAAATGGACGGAAAAGAACACGGATAATGTTTGGGTACGTAATACAACCTTAGAAAAGCAAATTGACAATCTGCTTACAGAACTACACGATAACCTGTTAATCAATATCGATAGTAACACTACCGAAGCATGGGAGGGATCTAATTTAAAGAATGATGATCTGCTAAAAGCCTATATTAAAGACCTTGCTTTGCCTGAGATTATCGGTAAGAGCCGGTACGAACAATTGGAGAAAGGAATGTTTGCCCGCAATATGGACGCTTTAAATGCTTTTTAGCAAAGAAAGATTGACGGCTTAACGTTATCTGATATCATATGGAAATCTGTTGAAGGAGTAAAAGAGAACCTCGAATATTATATTATCTTTCTTCGGGTATATCAACAGGGCGTCCGGCTGCTTCTATCTTTCAAGATATTCGCCAACTACTAAAAAATCCCGATAAACGGTTCAGGCGTGTAAGGAATGACGAAGGGAAGCTTATCTTATCGAAACCGATGAAAGACTATCACCCCGGGCAGGGACAATACAGAAGCAGTTACATGAATGCTTTACGTGTTGCTGTTACTCGGACAAACAATGCTTATCATGAAGCTGACTTTCATCGCTGGCAGAGTCAAGGCTTTGTGGTTGGGATAAGAGTTTTTCGTTCCAAATCTAATCATGGACCTTGTATTATATGCGACTCTATGGCGGGAGTCTATCCGAAAGGTTTTAAGTTTACATCTTGGCATCCTTTCTGTATTTGCCAATCTGTACCGGAAATGCTAGAAGGTGAAGAATACATTGACTATCTACTAACAGGAGTAGTTCCCGAAGACAAGATAATTAAAACTGTTCCTCAATCTGCTATCGACTTTGTAAATGAAAAAGAAGGTAATAAAAATAAGTGGTTTGTTAAGGAGAATAAGAAATATTTACTAATAGATTAGATTGACATTTCTTTTTCTAATGCTTTCATTATTATACATAATTTATTTCTTAATAACGCCTGGATACTAGTTCCCACAAATGTTAGTTGAAGCCTATCTTTTTCGTCTATGAGGTTACTATCTGTTATCTTAAATAAAACTTTATCAAAGGAATCTTTAATCTTTTCAAAATCTGGCTCATCGTTTAGATAATGTTCGATCTGATAAAATAAATGATATAGCTTTATCATCTTATCTGGATTATCCATACTTAACGTAAAAGAAGGAAGTTCTGTTGCATATTTCTCCATAGCGTTTTTTTTACTATTCAAAAACTCTATCCTCTGCTTTTTCAACTCAAGTTTAACCTGTTTTTTATTTGAAATTACAGTAGCACCAATTGTAACAAGTCCCCCAATTATAGCCCCACCGAGAGCAAACAACCCGCTAAGTACAGTCTGATCCATATAGTTTATCTTTTTAATCAAAGATATGAAAAACTCTTACACACTTATATTTTAAGAGAAAACTTCATTTTAAAATTAAGTGTATATGAAAAAGAAAATCTTTGACGCACTCCAAACCAAATTCCAGGGGGTGGATGCTCAGATACTCGATCGGATAGCCACTAAAAAGGCAGAAGGTCAAACGGACGAAAACCAAATACCTACCATTGTGGAGGGAGTTAGTTTTCAGGACGTGTTAACAAGTTACGGTGATTTCCGTGCAGGGGATGCTTCATTTAAAGCAGTGACAAACTACGAAAAAAAGCATAACCTGAAAGAAGGGAAAATCATCGAAACTCCGGAGCCTACTCCACAGCCAGAACCACCAAAGCCGGACGATACACCAGCGTGGGCAAAAGCTTTGATTGAGCAAAACAAAACTCTTACAGAGAAGATTGCTTTAATAGAGAACAAAAGCACATTGGAACAGCGGACAGCAGCGATTGGTGCAAAAGCGAAGGAGTATGGTATTCCCGAATCTCTTGTAAAAAGGATGAATGTTCCTGAAGACACGGACTTAGACGAATATTTCAAGGACGCAAAACAGGATCTATCTAACCTTGGGTTTAAAGATGCGAAAGCTCCTGAAAGCCCAGAAGTAGAGATCAAAAAAGAGGGTGAATCGATTGCAGCCGCAATCAATGCCCAAACCAAAGAAATTGTTGAACAATCTAAAAAGTAAATTATGCCAGCAGGATTTAAGTATAACTTATCCCCCGAGCCGTCTATCGAAGAACGGTATGACGTGAGTACCGGGATTCGTCGTCGAGGGCCATATAAGCTCGACACGACAAATTTGACTGTCGGAGACAATCTGCCTTCGTTCATTCCGATTGCTGCCAATCTGAAAAACAAGAAGTGCTATGTCGTTCGCAACGTGAAAGTGACAGAAGCTTACATTTCGGGTGCTACAAGCCTTAAGATAAAGAAAGGCTCTTACGCGTATGCAGGTATGCACATCGGTAACGGAACCAAAGGTGCTACAGTATCGGCAATCAATAAATCTAACGCAGGTTATGACTTGCTAACGATCACTGATTTTGGCGCTAATCTTGCGGTTGGCGATGTCCTTTTCGAAGCGACAGCTGTCGCTGGTACAACACCTAAGAATGTGGCTAACTCTGCGCTCTATGAGAGCCGTAAAGTCGAAGACGGTATTAACCTGATAGCCCTTTTGTCGGCAGCACGGGAAATTGAGCCGGATAAGCTTGTTGTTCCTTTCTCCGCAAAGGATAAAGAGAAGCTGGGTAATGATTTTCAATTTAACGAATAAGGAGGACAAGGAATATGATGTTAACTATTGAAACTCTATTTAATGACCCGAGCATCGTTTCGGCGATTATTAACCGCGTGCAACAAACACGCATGGATGTGATATACTGGCAACAGTATCTCGACTTCAAGAAAACGACTACCCGTGTCTTCAAAGACTATATCGGTACTGTCACCGGTGTAATGGCGGGTTCTATCAATTCACGCTTTGGCGAAAAGCCGGTTCGTGAACGTCGCAACATGGGATCTGGATATGGAGAGATTGCCTATTTAGGTGACCGTTACCAGATATCGATTGACCGTTTATCCGAATTGCAGGACTTGATCGATAAGTATAACGTGGCTAAGCCTGGGGATCAGAATGCAGCCTTGAAAGAAATTGTAGATTTCATCTATGATGATTTCCGCCAGATACTTCTGGCTGCTCACAAGCGTATGGACTTAGTTGTAGGCTCACTTATCATGACAGGTAAGGCTACCGTTAAGAACAAGGACGATCGTAAGGATACCGATGCGGCAGACTTATTGGATATTGATCTTCCGTTCAAGTTTATCACTCCTGAAGTAGCTGTTGCCGATAAGTTTATTTCTTATTTGCAAAATCAGCTCAATCAGCTGAAGGCGCAATATGGTGTATTCACGAAGATGATCATGACACGGGCTACGTTTGCCAAGAATATTGTCGGCAGTCCAGAAATAGGCGATAAATTCAAGATGATCTTAGGACAACGTGAAATGATGGCCAGTGCAAACCTTATCTCTTCCGATTTGGCTTCGCAAGTATTCACCGGTATTGGATTGCCTGCTATCGAGATCAAAGAGGATTATGTAGAAGACCAGCAGGGTATCAATCAGCAGGTATACGCTGACGACCGCATTACCTTGTTGAAGCAGGACAAAATCGGGCACATGCGCTACCATACACCCTATGAAGCTGTCGATCCGATACCGGGCCGCACGTACAGTCGATCGGAAGGTGAAATGTTAATCTCTCAGGGAAGAGACGACAAAGGTCGTTATCTTGAATATACAGCCGAATGGATTCCACAAATAGCGAATCCGCACCGGATGGTAAATATTGATTTGTCAGTAATGAATGGAATTGAGGAGGGCTAATTATGAAAGTAAAAGTAATAAGAATTTTTCGTGACATCTTCACCAAAGAATTATACTCAGTCGGTATGGTTCTCGAAATTAAAGATGAAGCACGTATTGAAGATTTAACCGCTCGCGGGTTGGTTGAAGTTCTCGAGGAGAAAGTAGATGATGATGATACTACCCAGATTAATGTCTTCGGAAAGGATGTCGAGAAGAAATCCGTTATCACAGCATTGAAAGCGATTGGTGAAAAAGTAGCATGGAACATAAAAGATGAAAATCTGATTGCCAATATAGCTGCTTTGGATGAAGAAAAGACAGTTGCTTTGAAAACCGCTTTAGGAATCTAGCAATGACGATCCAAGAGTATATAGAACAGAAATTTCAGACCTTCGGCATTGAGTTGTCGGGGGCTGATATTCTGGATATCTCTCTCGAAAGTGGCTTTGGCGTTGACGAGAATATCACTAAGGATAATCGCACACCTGTAATCATTGCTATTGTAAAGTTTATACCTGATTTGCTGTTATGTCCCACATCCTTTACGGAAAATAAATTATCCATGGACTGGGGCGATGTGGAAAAGAAAATTAAATCATGGTATTCTATGCGTTGTTCTGAATACGGATTAGACGATAAATTAGGCGATAAACCTAAAGTTATTTTTTGGTAATATGAAGCGACATTCACACATAGCGATTGTATCCGGTGAAAAGGATGTAAAGTTAGAGCACGGTAAGCGTGTTAGCGGAACTCCCTTTGAAATTCCGATCAAAGGTCAATACTACCCAAGTAACAGCGGAAATCAAGTGAAGATCAACAATCAGGGAAAAGAATTCCATGTAAAGGGAGAGTTCTCAACTACCCATAAAAAGATTGACGATGTAACGCGGATTCAAATAAATAGCATTGGTCTTGATGAGAAGATTGAAAAATGGGAGCAATTCCAAACTCACTCTGTAATCTATATCTGACATGGTACGAGGTAGCGAACTCACTCCACTTTGGAAGAAAAGCGATATCAAGAAGTTATTTGATAAACTGGCGCAAAGGGCCGAGTTTGTAATAATGAATTTATTGGAACGTACCGGTGAGGAGTTTGTGAAGATTGCACGGTTAGAAGGTAATTATATAGATCATACCGGGAATCTTCGTTCTTCGATCGGATATGTGATTGTAAAGGATGGTAGAATAGTCGGAAAAAACTTTCAATTATCAGAGAAAGAAGGAACGGACAAGCAAACAGGAAAGCGCCAAGGGGAACAGCTGGCGATGGATCTTATACGATCTTTTCCTAAAGGATATGTTCTTATCGGTGTCGCCGGAATGAAGTATGCTGTGTTTGTAGAAGTAATGGAGAATAAAGATGTTCTTTCTCGTGCAGCAGATAAAGCCGACGACTTTATCAAGAAACACAGTCGATTATTGTTTAACCGCTTAGCAGCTTAATTATGGCAGACGGATTTGATATTGTAGATATATCTTCGCAGCGGCAGAAAGTGCCAACACTGGCCTTGTGGGTTATGAAGGTAACTCCGTAACCGGAGAAAAGGATAATCACTTTGTGGTCGAAACAACTGGTGTCGAATCAAAGGAGTGTGTCAATAAAGCTCCTGTTGTGAATGTTAATATATTCATCCGAAAATATGACGATGGCCTTCCGAATCGTCCTCTTATAGAAACGTCAAAACGTGCCATCGAGAAAGCTATAAAAGAGAATATAATTGTACCGAAAGGTATGTACTGGAAATCAAAGATCGTATGGTCGGAACCTATGGGTGAATACAAAGCAGGCTTCGATTGTACAAATATTCGAATAGAAGTAATAACTCAATTAAATTAATAAAATTATGCCTGAATCAAGAAGTTTAGCAGTGGATATGAAATATGTTGGTGCCGGTACTCCCGGTGATGGAGTTCCTGCTGCAGCATATACCCAATATCCGACAATTCACGAGGGCTCTGTCGTATTCAATTTCGCAGACGGTTCTCAAGTACAATTCAAAGCAATGGGCCAAAGAGAACCATGGGCTTTGGTTAACCGGGTAACAGACATCTCAAGTGTAGAGTTTGCCATTCCTTCACCAACAGCTCAGGAGCAAAAGGATTTTATGGGAGGTACTGTTACAGGAGATAAATGGGAAGCTCCGATTGATGCTCCTAATATTACTAAGAGTATAAAGATGCAGACAGCGGATTATGAAGGTAAATATACCGAATATGTAATTCCGAAAGCATCTATTTTCGCTCGACTGTCTCAAGCTCCGGGAGAAGAAGCAACCGACCTGATGTTGGTACGTGCTACAATTATAGCACCTGTGACAGCCGCAGGAGTTCGTAAAACATCATTCACAAGAGAAGTGAAACCTGTAACACCTCCTGAAGGTTAATTGAAGAGCAAGAAATGAAATGATAAGTAAAGGGTGTCGTGTTTTACGATACCCTTTATATTTTAAAGTAAAAAAAATGAGTGTAAAACAAATGTTGTTTCGGGAGTCCGATGCAGCTGTCGATAAATCGATAAAGATTCCTTTTGAATTCAGGAATGTGCCGTCGGATAAAGTTGACAAAGTAGGTCAGCATATAGTTATTCGCCCCGCCAGCGTAAGTACATGGTTTCGTTTAAAGCCACTATTGGCAATGATAGAGGGTAAAGATCTTGAATTGGCAAAAGCAGCAAAGGGCAAGGATTTTAATACGGATATAGCCGAAGTGATGGAAAGGTACGATACACTCATTATGGAGATCGTATATCTGGGTATTCATAATAATGACGGAGACATGCCCGAATGGTTTAAGAAAGTACTCAAAGACAGTTGTACATGGGAAGATATCTACATCCTCTTTAATGCGATTATCTATCGTCTGGGGACATCGTCTTTTTTGAATACTATCACAGCCATGGAAGCTGTGAGCCCGCTAGACGAAAGGGAGATAATAGCCCTTCAAGAAAACAAGGAAACATGGCTCAAAGCAGCTTTGCCCTCTTAGTACTGGCCAATGAAGCTTTCGGATATACGCATCAACAAACATTAAATAGCAGTTACTGCATGATCATGTCCATGCTCAAAGAATATAACTTTTCGATGAATCAGCGTAATAAGACCATCAATGGAGAGGAAGAAATAAATGAGGGTGAAGAATGGACTACAGTAATTGACATTGATACAGGCCAGCCTAAACGAATAAAAAAAGTAAAGAGTATTTAGTTTTATATATTAAGTTGAATTTTGAAATGTAGGGTATTTTTCATAGTATTTTGTACTCAAGCGCCGTATCGTCTGTGAAGATAGTACGGCGCTTATATTTTTATACCTAACTGCGAAAGTTAAAAAAATAGATAGAAATTATAAGAAACTCGTAATAATACATATAGTTTCAAATCTATAAACATTCTTCTTTATCCATAAATTTGTAATGTAATAAGTTGTTGAAATCTAATATTTTTTGTAGTCAAAGAATAGGTTTAATAATGAATCGAGAAAGTGTGTTTTATGATAAACATATTGATATCTTGATAAGAACAAAAGCAATGCATGAAAACTAAAGAAAGTATTAACAAAAACGAAGAGGTTAATTAACGTTTGGAGACCGAGAAAACCTCTTCATTATTTATAATTTTAATAAAATTAATATGGTAAAATTAATTAAAAAAAATAATGTAAAGAAAGAAGTAGCATTATTAATTCCAGAAGAAAGGCAATTTATAAATCGTATTTATTGTAATATTAGCGATTACAGGCGTAAGGGTAAGACAGAAGACTGGATAGCCAAACGGATAAATGGCAAAGTTATACGCAATAGATTTATCACATGTTTAATGAACCATGGTGTAGCAACTTCCTTAGGATTCAAAATATGTACGATCGCAATTTATAAATATTTGCATGGTAGAAGTATAGCAATTATTAGGAAGAAAATGAATCTTCCTAATAATGCAAATATACGAGATAATATGTCTGTTACTGAATTATCAGCTATTGAATTTATAGAATCATTATCAATAGATTGTATCGAAAGGTTAAATGCTCGAGGGAGTAATGAATGTGAAAGCATCATTTGCAAATCAGCCAAACTTGTAGCTGAAACAATAATGAATAGTAGAAAAACAATAGGTTGATTTTGTTTTTTCAGACACATTGTTTCATTTTTTTGAACGTTTTAGTATGCCCCGCTAGTCTGAGAAGATATGCGGGGCTCTTTATGTTCTCTTATATTTTAAATATAAAGAAGATATGGGCATAATAAATAGAGAAGGAGCTTTGTATATGGCCACCGGTATTGATAACTCAGGGTCAAAACAAGGTGCAGCAGAGGCCGAAAAAATAATTGATGATATAGGCAAAAGGACAGAAGACGTTAGTGAAAAAATGCAACGTGCGGGCAAAATGATCGAAAATACTTTTGAAAATAGCACAGATTCATCCAAAACATTTATTGAAGAATTAAATAGAACAGGTAAATCTGTTCAGTCCATAATTGAAGAAATAGAGAAGTCAGGAAAGGCGACTTCTGGTATATTTCAATTTGACGCAAATTCTACAAGTTTAGAAGCAGTCAATCAACAATTAGAACTACAAAAGCAAATTGTTGCAGAGCTTGAAAAGCAATATGCAGCCGCAAAAGAGGTATTCGACACTGTAAATATATCAACGTCCGATTCCACTATTATTGCAGAAAGAAAAAAAGCCTCTAAACTTTTTCAAGAAATAAGAACTGCACTCGAAGGAGAAAAGCAAGGTCTAAAAGAGCTGGAACAGGAGTATTCAAATTTGGCTAAGGAAGAGGATAAAAGAGTAAAACAACAAGAGAAAGCGGCAACCAAGCAACTTACAACACTACAACAGATCAGGCAGCTATCAGAAGAGATGCGTACTTTAAGGGGGACAGATGGAATTGTTGAACCCGAAAACTTAGAACGATATGACGAATTGAAGAGAAAACTATCAGAACTTGGAACTTCATATCGTATAGTCCAGCAAGAACAAAAAGATCTCACCACGAAAGGTAATGCTCAATTAGAAGGATTAGTACAAGGCATCACAGGATTAGCAGGAGCCTTTTCAGCCGGACAAGGTGTTATCTCATTATTTGTAAAAGATAATCATAGATTGGCAGCCATACAAACTAAATTACAAGCTGCTATGTCGATTACTATCGGATTACAGCAAATAAGCAATACTCTTCATGTAACATCCTCATTTCGGGTAAATACGGTAACAAAGGCTACGCAATTATTATCATCTGCTAACACATGGCTTGCTTCCACATTCGGAATATCCAACGTTGCAGCTAAAGCCTTAATGGGAACATTGACATTGGGGTTATCAGTTGCTATTACAGGAGTAATATATTTAATAAATAAATACTCCTCTGATCAGGAAAAAGCAGCGACGACGACCAAAAAATTTAACAAATCTGTTGCTAATAGCGTAGCTTCTCAAAGAATAGAATATGAAAAACTAAGATTACAATGGATTGCTGCAAAAGACGACTTAAAACAAAAGGAAAAACTTGTTAGAGAAAACATAGATGCATATAATACTTTCGGTGTAAAAATAAATGATGTAAAAGATGCCGAGAGTCTATTCGTAAAAAATGCAGACTCTTTTAGGGATTCGATGATGCTTCGGGCTAAATCAGTAGCAGCCATGGAGCTAGCTACTGAAAAATATAAAGAATATTTAAAAGCTATGGCTGATGCTGAAAAAAGAGCAACCAACAGGTCGTTTGCTGAGGCTATTTCAGATGGAGCTGAATCATTATTTAATAGATTTGATGCTTTCGCACAAACCATTTTATCAGGTAAATATGTTGAAAATTTAGGCGAAGATTATTATGCAAAATTGGCGTCGAATAGAGATAAAGGCGAAGCGGAAAAACTGAATAAAGAATCGCAAGCTTGGTTTGAAAAAGCGTTTGGATATGATGAAGAGTCAAGAAAAAAACTGAAAGGATCTGGAGGAAAACTAACAGAAGAAATCATTGAAGGTTCAAAAAAATATTGGGAAGCAATCCGTGATTAACAACAAAGGTTAATGGATGAAGACTATAAGCCAAAAACGCCTGAGTTCTCAGCAGCAAAAGCAAAAAGAGATGCTGCAGCTAGAATGCTTCAACAATGGGATAAGACAAATTTCAAGAGCCAAGATTCGGCTTTAGCCTCATCCCGAGAAGCTTCCCTAAAGTTGCTTAATCTTCAAGCTGAACTAGACATCCAGTCCGTTAAGCAACAACTTGATTACGAACAAAAGCTTTTAGATATAGAGCAAGACAGCTTTGACAAGCGATATAGGCAAAATCAATTGAATATGGCTAAAGAGCTTGTTTCTATCGAAGAGTTTCGACAGAAAAAGGCAAAGGATCAGCAAGAGGCAGCAAAGGATATCTATGTAAAAAAGAATGGAAATGACAAGGGATTCAATTTTACTTCATATAGTGAAACAGATTTAGAGAAGTTACTCCCTTTAGGATTAAAACCATCAGATGTAGAAGCTCAAGCAAACAACTTATGGGATGTTATTTTTAAAGCCTGGCAAAAAGGAAACGAAGATTTAGCAAAAGAACAAAAGGTTTTTTCTGATGAAGAAAGCTTAACATTCGCTTCTCAATTAGATCAGCAAATATACTCTATACGTAAGCATTACAAAGAGCGTAGGAAAGAAGCAGAAAAGAATGCAGAATATATTAAGTTGATTAATGGGAATGAGGATAGGGAAATCACAGCTGCTCGTTTACAAGCATATCAGCGTCAGTTAGAATCAGATGCAAGCTATAATCAAAAAGTTATGGAGCTTGTTAATGATCGATACGCATTTGAATCAAATAGAAGAAAAGCTTCAATACAGCAACAGATATCAGATCAGGAAGAGCTTATTGAAACTATTGAAAAAAGATTAACTAATGATCCTAATAATGTAGATATTGCCAATGAACTAAGAGATGCTAAAATACAACTTGCTTTATTCAACAAAGAACTTGATCGTACAAAAACAGAGAAGTTTGCCGAGCTCGCAAACTCGGCTGCCGAAATTGCCTCATCTCTGCGGGATGCATTAGGCGATTTTGGTGTAAAACTATCTGATGACACTAATAAAGCACTTGATGGTTTTGAGTCGATATTGAAAGGAGCCGGAGATTTGGCCGAAGGAATCGCAACAAAAAATCCTGCAAAGATAATATCCGGGGCAATTGAGCAAACAAAAGGTTACTTTAATGCTATATCAGGTATTCTAGGAACAGCCGATTACTCAGCTTATGACAAACTTAAGTCGAAGTATGAGAATCTACTCAATATCTGGGATGAACTGATAGACAAGAAGAAGAAATACCTCTCGGAGTCGGTAGCCGACGAGGTTGTCCGTACCGAAAAAGAGGCATTAGACCTTATAAATAAACAAGCAGACGCCGTCAAAAAACTAGCTCAAGCCAGACTTGATGCGGGTAAAAGTGCGGGAAGTCATTCCCTCTGGTATCGGATGTGGAAGGGCTCGTACAAGTTTGATGGAAAGAACTGGCAAGATGTAGCCGGGAATATATCCAAAGAGCTGGGTGTTTCTTTTAAAGGTATGGGTGATATGCTTAATATGTCAGCCGACCAACTGCAATGGATTAAAGAAAATTACTCCGGGCTTTGGGCTGTCATGGATGGCGATTTCAGGGGCTATTTGGAACAACTGATCACATAAGGTGATCAGGCACAGGATATCATCAATCAGGCAAAAGAATCACTTACAGGTATTTCTTTCGATAATTTAAAAGATAGCTTTTTGAATACCTTGCTTGATATGAACAGCGATGCACAAGATTTTACGGATGATTTTGTATCCTACTTCCAAAAGGCTATCATGCAAAGAATGCTTGATAATCAATTTGCGAATAGACTTCAAAGCTTTTATGATTCGTTTGCAGAAGCGAATAAAGTTGGGGGTATAGATAGTGCAGAATATAAAAATCTTCAAAATGACTGGAATAATATTGTAAGTGATGCGCTCAAAGAAAGGGATAAACTAAAAGATATATTCGGCTGGTCGGGCAATCCTATATCTCAATCTTCATCCAAAGGCAGTTATGAAACAATAACACAGGATCAGGCAGGAGCTATTGATGGTAAGTTAACCGGCATTCATGAAGTAGATCTTTTAATAGAGCAAAATACTTTTCAGTTAGTCCTTCTATCCACTGAAAGCAACCAGCTGATTAGAGGCTATAAGGAAGATTTCATGGCTATACGGAATGTCTTGGTTGAATCGAGGTTTCTATGGGAAGAAATTCGAGACAGCAATAATGAGCTTTACGGTATAAGAGAAGATATTGCATATTTAAGAAAGAACGGAATAAAAATAAACTGATATTCTAAATTAAGAGGATATACGACATATCCTCTTAATTTATGTGTTTATAGTAAACTTAAAACAAATCTTCTATATCTTTTTTCTTCCCTTTTGCTTCAGCTTTAGCTTTTTTAGCAGCCTCTTTGTCATGCCATTTAGAACTAGGTGGAATTCCTGTATTTATTGTATACGAATATATATTGTATGATTCATCGATACTTTTAGTCAGTGCAGTAGTTCTTCCTGTTGTCGCAGAAATATCTACTTTCTCTACATATATTTCCACTTTATAATTATCATAATCGAAAGTCTGTATTATCTTTTTCCCAGTAGTAGATTCTATAAAATTTATATTATTCTCTGTTAACCAGTTTTGTATATTTAGGAAAGCATTATCATCATAGAATATAGCATGTAGATAAGATACTCCGGTTTCTCCGTATTGAATAATAATTTTATAATCTTCACTATGAGGTCTTATATCAGCTGTAGTTCCATTAATGGCGCTGAGAACGTTAGAAACATTGTTTAAACCGTTACTTTTATTCAGTACATACTGATTTTTTTCCTTATCATATTTGAACTTACTCTCTTTCAATTTATTTTCATCATAGCTTAACATTTTAGAATAAGGTAACTGAGCAAAAGTTAAAGAAGGAAGTAACAAAAAGAATAAAAGTAACTTTTTCATAATCTGTAGATTTTATTGTTGATAAATTTTCACAAATCTAAAAAATCATTTTTATTTCTCTTTTATTTCTTGAAGTATTTTTCAGATACCTCGATGAAATATATTTTATTAAAAATCATATCTCACAATACTCTATTAAACTTATTGACTAAGCTTTTATATCCGCTTTTATATTTTAGGAATAAAGGATTATTCCATGATATGCTACATGAGTTGTATCCATATCTGTTGGATCAGTAACTTTTATTGGGTTATTAGCAGCATAAACATACGGACTAATTGAATAATACTTTTCTGCATGTGGATCTACCGTTGTAAACCGTCCCACTGCACTTTCATAATACCTTGCCGAGTAGTCATACAGGTTCAATCCGTGCATCTGATCCAGTTCCTTGCCATTGTATTTGTACGGCTGCTGCTTCTGTTCATCTACAGCATTCTCTGCAAAAGCTGTTCCGAAGGGATAGTAATGGTTTCTTTGGGTTACTGTACCGCTTGCATTTACTACCACACGATTATTTCCCAAATGGTCTGTCATATAGTAATGATATACCCCTCCTTCTATATATCCTCCGTCAATCGCTGGCTATCTCTATAGCTAATAACAAACTTAACTAAAAAGGTGACAAAAGTAACAGGTTTTTGCATATATTTTCCTGTTACTTTTTGCTTCTCTTAAAGTTATAAATATAGATAAATAATCCTGCCAATGATAATATTGGCAGGATTGATTATCTTATCGCAGATTAAATCCGAACTTTATTAGCCTTAGAATTCTAAATCCGAAAGGACGAAAAACTACCAATCGATAGAAATTGTATAATCCCAATCTTCTTTATACTTCTTTTTAAACCAAGTCGGTATAGTTATATTTTTCGAGATTTTTCCTGATTCAATTCCATCATAACCTTCAAATAATAATATTGAGTCTTTCTTTATCTCAATACTTTGAAAATATTCCAGAACAGTTTCGTTCCTTAATCTTTCGATAAAACGATCTTTATTATTCTTATCTAAATGTACACATTGATAATAATCATATTCTGTAGGAAGCATCATTCCTAAAACGATATTATCTTCAAGATCTGGAGATTGGATATAACAATATATATCATCAGGCATAATCTTTAAAACATCAATAAAAAAAAAATCTTTATTATCCATTATTCTAAAATTGTATGATCATTTGTTTTTCTTTTTCCATTCTTATAATAATCTACATTCATATGCCTTTGAGAAGACGTACCATTTCCTCCAAATTTTTTATCAATAACATGAGTTTCTATTCGCAAATTAATCTTCTCTGCAGCTTTCCCTATTGTTATATTCACTTCTTGAGTAGGCTTTAATTTATTTAAATTAATAGTTCCTCCCTCAGATTTCAGCTCTTTTAAATTTTTAAGTATATTTTGAACATTCGGAGAGATTGTAGATTCTCCAGCTGTTGCACTCTTCGTGATAACATTACTAACAGTTGCTACTTTCGAAGTAGTATTGAATGCGGCACCAGCACCCATCAATATAGCTCCTGCACCAGCATTCTCTAAAGCTTGAGGTGTTGTCGAGGCTTTCCATTCATCGCTTAATTGTTGCGACAAAGGAGTGTTCTGCCAGTAATCAACTTGCTGGCCAATAGCTGAACTCCAAGTATTTCCAACATCGTTAAGATATTCTCCGGCACCATTTTCTGCTATAAACTGACAATCTACAGCAATTCCATTAGCAATATCTACAGGTACATTTAATACTACTGTTGTCATGTTATGTAAAGCAACACCAACATTTCTCAACGCACCACCTCCATACTCTTTTCGCTGAAATCTATTTAACGGAGGATCTCCAGGTGCAAGACCATCAGGATCAATAAACCTCAATGGATTATTATAACAATATGCATACGGACTCCACGAATAGAACTTCTCCGCCAACGGATCGACTGTTGTAAACCTTCCCTCTGCACTCTCATAATACCTTGCCGAGTAGTCATACAGGTTCAATCCATGCATCTGATCCAGTTCCTTGCCGTTGTATTTGTACGGCTGCGGCTTCTGTTCATCTACTGTATTTTCTGCAAAAGCTGTACCGAACGGATAGTAATGATTTCTTTGGGTTACCGTACCGCTTGCATTCACCACTACCCGATTATTACCTAGGTGGTCTGTCATATAGTAATGATAAACTCCTCCTTCTATATATCCTCCGTCAACGATTGGCTATCTCTATAGCCAAGAACAAACTTAACTAAAAAGGTGACAAAAGTAACAGCTTTTTGTATATATTTCTCTGTCACCTTTTTTCTACCCTTAAGTCATATATAGATAAATAATCCTGCCAATGATGACATTGGCAGGATTTAATTATAATGGATTAACAATGTAAGGGGCACTTCCATCCTTTGGTTTAGGTATATAGGAGAGAACACTCATTTCAATTGCCTTTCTTATTGATATATAATTTATAATAAGCACTCTCGACAAAAGGTCGTTGAACATATATTGTATCTCTGAGTTCATTCATTTCTGATAACATTTTTTCTCCCATCCAAGCATAAAATCCTATATTATTTTTAATCAAATATTTAAGCTTATTACCACTAGAATCCAATATTAAATCATCTACAGCAATGTCTGTAGAGTATATTCCTCCAATACTTATTCTCTTTTTCGAACCATCTTTATAGTTTACAGTTGCAGCTATACGAATATCTATCTTGTATTGACTTTTATATAATTTTACTTGCTTTAGTTCCTTGTTAATTTCTTTCAAGATGTTGCAATCTTCAATTTTGGCATCTAAAATACCATCTTTTTGGTTATCATCTATAAAAGAGGGTATCCTTAATTGTAAATCATCCCAATTGCGAGCTCTAGAGTTAACAAATATATAATTATAATATAATACATCAATAGAGTTTATACCACTGTCACATGTATCTGCAATATTTTCATATGACGCAATTTTTGATTGTTGCTTATTCGTATTGTTAGTGCAAGAGAATACTAACAGAATAAAAATTGTAATAAATATAGCTTTCATTTCTATAAAAATTTAGGAGATACTGAATAACGTCGCCCTTTCCTATTTTGTATTGTAGGAGTTCTACCATTGCTTGTCGGCGAAGAAACTCGAACTGAAAGGACAAAATGACTACTTCTATAGGAGCCGTAAGGAATTTCGCCATTCATTCCTGCAGTATGCATTTCTACACCTTGAATGACTCTTTTTTCTTCTTTATATTTACATGTAGGATCCGAGTATCGAATCAAATCTTTTGAGAAACCAATAGGATCTTTAACTGCCCTTGTCGCATGGTCTGTTTCATGTTCTAATGTTGTTGCTGGAAATATTGCATAATTATTCCCGGCCATCTTCAACTGTACCTTCATAAGTATCCCACGGGCGATTAAATAAATAATCCTGCCAATGTTATGGCAGTATTGGGTTGTATTACTTTATTAATCTTCGTATTGCAAAGCCGAAGAGACGGCAGTTGGGCTTATTGTCAAAAATGCTCACAGTAGTTCAACTCTTCAAATCCTAACTTTTCTTTCTCAGTAAACCATTCATAATAACCGCTATTTTTCTTAATTAAATATACTAGAGGAAAGTTGAAATTTTGTAAAACACCATTTATGTAGATATATTTGACATCGGAGTCTTGACATAAACATAATTCGCTTGTTGTACCATCTTTATGGTATAGAATACATAGAATCCGAGCATCTTTTGAGGCAATAAAGTTTCTAGGTTGTTGTTGTTGTATTTCTTTCTCAATGTCCATTAAAACATTACAATCTTCTATTACTTTACTTATAACACCTTCATAATCAAATGTCGAATTTTCTAGCGGCATACTTTTACTGTTTTTTATATCACTACATTTCATATTTAATGGAGAGATAAAAGAATAGTTATAGTAATAGACTTTGATTGAATCTAGGTTACCATTATTACATCTGGTTCCACTTGCTGTCTTCTTGTTACAACCTAACAAGAATAACATTGAGAATAACAATATGATTAAATATTTCATATTTATCTTCCCCCTCCCCTTAAAGTTCTTAGAATGCTTGGTACAATTGAGCGTTGTTTATTCATTATGTTACGTCTAACAGCTGGCATTAATAAGCCCGTACTAATTGGACTAGTCACAGTAATAAAAGAGCCCTTATCGTGGTCAGGTCTGACATAATTTAATGGAAATTCTCCATTATTGTACGCTGTATTCCTTTCAGAACCTCTAATAACACGTCTTTCTTCCTTAAAATCATATTGAGAGTCATTGACATATCTATATCCATTTGATTTATACCCAGCATCCTCCATAAAACCGTTCGGATCTTGTATTCTCCTAACATTATGGTCTGCTTCATGTTCTAAAATCGTTGCGGGGGACAATACATGTCCTTCATTTGTCTTTATTCCTAAATTAGGATTCCATTGAATATAAGGGGCACTACCATCCCTTGTATAGGTTATTCTCTCCATACTTTAAATTTATAGTAAGGTCTTTGGAGGTTGCTGCAAGCTGCATGAATTCACCTCCCCCATTACGAATATTATGGTCATATGCAATTAAAAAATTAGATATAAAATTATTTTTCGTTTTTGGAGCCTCTTTATGATTAGACCCATTAAAAACCCAATGTTGCTCATTTCCATCGTCATCCTTATAAAATATCCATATATCTTCAACATTAGGATCTATATACTTCAGAGGATTATTCTCTACATAAGCATAAGGCGATATATTATAATACTTCTCTGCCAACGGATTGACCGTTGTAAACCTACCTATTGCACTTTCATAATACCTAGCCGAGTAATCATACAGGTTCAATCCGTGCATCTGATCCAGTTCCTTGCCGCTGTATTTGTACGGCTGCTTCTTCTGTTCATCCGTAGTGTTTTCAGCAAAAGCTGTTCCGAACGGATAGTAATGGTTTCTTTGGGTTGCCGTACCGCTTGCATTTACTCCCACACGATTATTTCCCAAATGGTCTGTCATATAGTAATGATACACCCCTCTTTCTATATATCCTCCGTCAACCAATATGCTATCTCTATAGCTAATAACAAACTTAACTAAAAAGGTGACAAAAGTAACAGGTTTTTGTATATATTTCTCTGTCACCTTTTTATTTCCTTAAGATCATTATAGATAAATAATCCTGCCAATGATAATATTGACTGGATTCACTATTTTGAATGAATACAAATCCCTTCCGATTAATACTTCTTATTCAAATCTGAAGATTAATAAATAAGTTACCGAACTCCTCAAAGAGGACATCGAAACATTTATAAAATAGAATTTGGAATAAATACCTATCTTTGATGAAAACATTTTGTTTTTATTAAAGAGAAATAGATATGACACCAACTAAAGATATAGAAGATATTAAAGACCTAAAGAAAATGGTTGATATTTTTTATGGTAAGGTCAGAAGAGATAATTTAATTGGCCCTATCTTCAATGATAAAATACAAAACCATTGGCCGGAACATCTTGCTAAATTATACTCTTTCTGGCAAGGAATTCTGTTAGGCGAAAAGACATATAGCGGATTCCCATTCCCTCCACACGCACAATTGCCTATAAGCAAAGAACATTTTGACCGATGGCTAGACCTTTTCACAGAGACAGTGGACAGTCTTTTCGTTGGGCCAATTGCTAATGAGGCTAAAAACCGTGCATATAAGATAGCTGATATATTCCAGGATAAATTAGCGTATATACGTGACAAGGCAAATAAATAACATGCAAATATTGTATAAAAATTAATCTCTATATTTGTACTTTATAAATTAAATAGAAAATAATTATGATGAAACCACGTCTGGGTATGAGTGCCCGAACAGGTGATAAATGTCCTAAAAGTGGTGTATGGAGAGCTATGGGAATAGCAGAATCTGTTACAATGTCTATATCTCGAGGAAATAGAATGCCTATGCATGAGAACAGACATATAAACTGGAAACTAATTATAATGTTTTAAGTCATGCTTTTGGGGACATGGTGTTACTTTTCTGATAAATGTAATTTAATTTTTTAAATTTTACAGAAGAACATCTATTTATACAATCAGACTTAATATTCCCTACAATAAGTATTCTTCGTTATAGAGCATCATTAATCAGGGATTTTGGTTCGCCTGTCTTTCTTGAGAAATTCAATAAGTTGTGCCTTATCGGTTAGAGCTAAAGTTACCTCGATTGCCATAGGATTTTCTTTTAAAATATAAGAGAGGGAAAGGAAATCTTATTTATATTTGAGTAAAATAACTAATGAAAACACTATGGCTAAGTATCTATTCATTCTCTTTTTATTAATAGTCGGAGGAATGACCAATATTAACGGTCAAAAAATTGAAAGTTTGAAAAAAGCAGATTCTTCCAAAGAATTAAATGATAATACATCTATTATTTATGGTTTGTTTATCCAACGATTAGGTTTTACTAGTGGCGGATTTCCTCAAGATATTAGATTGCAAAATATTATAACGGACAAAATATATACCTTCAATGTGAAAGGGACAATGAAGTCTGGAAAGGAGAACCCTTTCTGCTATTATATAAAACCTGGAATGTATAAAGTATTCAGTTATTTTTGGACTAAAAGTAAATGGTATGGAGGAGAAATGCATGAAGAACGAATCTTCAAAAATATAGACACATCGACTAAAGGCTATGCAAAAGACCTTAAAAATGGAAGTATAGATCCGAATAAACTAGTCTCCTATTACTTAGAAATTAGACCAAATTCCGTTTACTATATCGGCACTTGGCATTTTAATACAGGTTTAGTTTCTTTTAGTGATGATAAAACTAATTTAGATGAACACTTAAAGAAAAAGTATAGTAAAATAGATTTCGACCAAGCTACGACTAAACTTCCGGAGTAATAAAACAAAAGGTAACCATAACGGTTGCCTTTCTTATTCGTCACAAGACACTAGCTGTTTGTATGTCGCAGAAATAAAAGCTTCCAGTTTGCATCCTGCCCCCCCCTTGCTTTCATGCTACTTTCCAAACTGACTTAAAGAAAGAAAAAGATTAACATCTTTTTATCTTCATTTCAACATCATGCTGTTGTTGCTATTAAATAAATATTAATCAATTTGATATAATATCTAAATGAAAGTTATTTTTACCTTTGTTCTATATACTTCATTATACAATTATCTTTTATATTCTTAATTTATCAAATATGGATTTCTCTATAATTGAAATAATAAAACTCATTGTATCCGCTACAACTTCTATTGTGATTGTGATAATAGGTTTGTCAATAAATAAAAGATTAAAGGTCTTTGAACACAAGCAATGGAAGAATCAAAAATTGATAGAAAAAAGACTCGAAATTTATTCAGAACTAGCACCTATGTACAATGATCTACTTTGTTACTATATATTTGTTGGTAATTGGAAAGAATTATCGCCTGATAATATTATTAAGCATAAAAGAATTATTGATAAAAAAATAAATTTAGCAACTCCACTACGGTTCCGCCTGTCTGTTTATTTAGGTAGCGGGCATCAGAGGCCTTTGCTGAATAAGCATTAAAGTCAGAAGGGGGTGTATTATCGAATTGAGTGATAAGATACACACCGTTCTTGCCTGTAGCCTGATATGTAATACCTGCAATTTGTAGCTCTTTTATCGAGTTATCGACACTTTTAGCCCAAGAGGCTGTTGCATTATCGCCGACTATATATTTAGCTTGATATTTGTTTAAAAGATGTTTCTCATACCCTTGTATACGTGATGATCGGAAACCACCTTCAAATTGTTCATGGATTAGTTTCACTTTTTGCCCTATTTCGAGATCCATCTCATTATCCTCGAAATGCTGTATCATGGTAGGACACTCGAAGACAGATTTATCCTTCAACATATCTTGCTGCCATTCTACAGCAGTATCATATAACTCCTGTTCTCCTGCCGGGATATATTGATCGGAAACAAGCTGAATATTGAAGCCGTAAAGGATATATGTATCTCCGTTTTGAGGTTTTAAGGTGTCGTTAGGTAAGGCTTTACCGTAATTCTCATTACGCGCTATTTCGAATATCTGAGAATCGGGATCTGTTTCCGGCTTGCCAAGCGGATTGAATTTCACTTCATAATCTGTTCCATTCAAATTTCCACTTTGAAAGGCAATGCGAAGCTCAACACCCGGCTGTCGGTACTCCTCCTTAAATTGCAGGCCTGTATCTTTGTATCTGTAAGCATTCCACTTGGTGACTACTCCGGTATCGGTATCCGTATCGGTATATTCCACTGTCGTAATAGAAGACATCGTTCCTATCCTTTTCGGGTAAACCCCATCAAAAATAACGACAGCCGATTTTATCTCTTCAGGAGATAAATTAGGGCGTATATCAATAAACTTGCCTTTAGAAGCAGGGATACGCAAACGCTTTTTATAGATAGCATCTACAGCCTCTCCCGGTGTTGTCTCCCTATAATTAGCCGGAATATTACGTGTAGAGCCAAATGCAAGAATGCGTGTATATTTTTCCGAATCTTCACCCTTCGAGCGTTCCATCTTTTCAACGGATACTTCGCTCTCAAAATCGATCTCCGAGCCGTATGAGAATTTTTTAACAAGATGGAATGTTGTTCCTGTCAGATACCATTCTCCGCCATATTCCTTGGCTATCTGTGTGGCTGCATCCCAGATTGAAACTTTATCGAATCGAATGTATTTTAAATCCGTGAATTCGATAGTACCCACATTGAATGAGTTAACACCGAAATAACGGTTTGCATTATCGGACAGCAGCTGAAAATGAGTAGCTGCGTTCGCCATCAAAGACCATTCCGTCTCTTCAAGGTTTTGATTCATGTAATAGAACGTATCGTCTTGTAACAACGTCGTCCAGTGGTCGAAACGAAGCGTATATTTGTAATTACATTTATTCACCTCATCGGGCATATAATCTTCCTTGATGATAAACTTTTCACCCTCCCAGATAATATAATCCGAACGCACAAACTTAAATAAACTATCCAATACAAAAGATAGCTCGATATAATGCTCGCTCATTAAAGCGTTTTTCTCGATGTCTGTATCAGTGAGTGCATATCGTGCTTTTACAACCTGGTTCTTATCACGAATTGGAATAATGAATTCCTCTACGGCTGTTTCTTCGTCAAATCCGATAATGATATCTTCATAGAAAATCGCTAAGGCCTCTATACCTTCATTGTTCAAATCATCGTGAATGTTCCACAATCCTTTAGGCTTGTTCAATAGCGTATTTTGCTTATTGGTCTTTAGATATATTCGCGATGATGCAGGCAAGGTATACGTAAGCTTATCGGCGGCACGTGTGGCAGATGTTGTAGGAATAATAGAAGTTGACTCAAGTCCACTCTCAATCTGTGGATATCCAAAATAGAATCCTGCATTTGATACACCCTGATATGTTATATCTCTGGTTGCGGATGTTGGTTGTTCAGATCCACAGACATACAATCGTAAATCATTTAAGCTGCTGCCTGTATTTCTTGTATCTATTCGGACATAATCACCGATTGCATGAATATTGCCCTCAGTATTATTTTTTTGAGTGAGCGATGAAGTCTCAAGATCTACCATCATCCAGCTATTGACAGTAAACATACTTCTAAACTGCAGGTAACGTCTATTGTACTTTTTTAGCAATATCGATGCAGTATAATTATTTCCTATATTCGGAATTAATCTGCGGGTATATACTCTATGTATTGCGGATGTAACACTTTCAGTAAATTTTATTAATGGATCCGAATTTACACTCCCTCCTTCTGCTGTCCATGTATTAGCAATCAGATTTGTACTTTCCTTCTCTACTAACAACTTCGCCACATCCCCATAATTACCATAATCAATACGTGGAATATTATTACCTACAAGCTCCATATTCTTATCCTTGTCGAATGAGGTTGCAGATGATGCACGAGAGAAGTTGAAGGGAACCAGATCGCCTGTTATATTATCCATGCCATATACAACACCCTCTTTTGCTGCGATAGGCAATAATATGACCTTTGCCCCTGTCTGAACATTATTAGGTAGATTTTGATACAAATCCAGCAATAATACCTCATCTATCGTAATACCGATTAGCGAAAGGTTATGTCTGTAGTTCTCTAATTTACTTATCATAGGGATATACGGTCTTTGGGGTTGGGTTCATTGAATTTTACTGCAAACTTTCCGATATAGTCAAAGAAACTCAGATCCTAATAGCTTAGTACATCAAGCTTATATATCTTTTTCAAAGAAGGGACTTTCATTGTTACCATACCGGAATCAAGCTCATTTACAAAAGCTTCATATTTTTGTAAATATTCGTCTCTATTTGATGCAACCATACAGAAATAAAGAATAACATCTCGATCGGACTTTCTTGGAGTAAGTCTGAATACCTGCTTCCCATGTTGACTACGCGCATTATTCGAAGCGTATTCTTTATTCGATGCCGGTAGTAGCAAAACATTATCACTGCCTTCTTCCAGGTATGCACCCCATATAGCAAAAGCATCTTTGTCGTTAATATATAATTAGCATATAATAGTATGGACAAACAGGATTATCAGATACAAGTAAGTCTTCCTGGAGGAGAAGATGTTATTGTAGTTGATAATGAGTTGCCTGAAATAGACATTTTGGGGGAACAATTTGAAAGGTTTGAATATATGGGGCTCAGTTATACTGGAACAGCTTCCTTTCTTTTGGGATATAGTGCTCAATTATATCTTGGATATATACCGAGTGATGGTGTATTTATAAATTTAACGGGAGGCTTTGTTTTTGGAATTGATTTCTCTCATGGTATCAGTGGAGTTGTTGGAAATTACGTTGGAGATGCAGTTCCAACAGCTGAAACTTTAAAAGGGCCAGCATGGGCACTAGATGGAGGTGCAGGCGGCTTAACTATAGGAACGAGTAAAGATGTAGTTCAATCAAATCCTGTTGAAATAGGTCAGACTGGTAGTTATAAATATGACGAAAAAGCAGGAACAAATTGGAATATGAGAAGTATAGGATATTCTGTTGGATCAAAAACTCTTTTTTCTGGGAGCGTAAAAAGAACATATAAAACATCTCCTTTGTATTTACATAAAACAAAATAAATAATGAAGATTAAAAAATATTGTTTTGTTGTTATAATATTTTTTTCATGTATAGCAGGTAGTAATAAGGAATATAGACAAGCATGTATTAACGAGGACTACACAGCACTTATTACAAAGATTCTTGGAACCATGATGTGTATACATTTGAAATAACAACAAAAGATAAGGGTACAATTCAAGTTATTGCAGAGTTCTATTCGAAGTCTTGGGCTTTTGCATCTCCTTATGACTCTATTATTAAATATAAAGGTGATAGTTATATAACTATTAAGAAAAAAACAGGGGTGTCAAGGCAATTTGAAACTAGATTTAAATAAACGGAGAGGAGTATATATAAGTTTCTTATATGTTAGATTATTATTATTTTTCGCCACTTTCGTCCCTTCGGATTTGTAATCCGAAGACTTATAATTAAGGATTTCCAATCCACTATAATTCAATCCTGCTAATATCATCATTGGCAGGATTATTTATCTATATATGACTTAAGGGTAGAAAAAAGGTGACAGAAAAATATATACAAAAAGCTGTTACTTTTGTCACCTTTTTCATTAAGTTTGTTCTTGGCTATAGAGATGCTTGGCCCGAGTGTAAAAGATCAGATCAAGTGATGTCTTCATCATATTGGTATATGATTGTTGGTATAAATTATGCCAAAGATATGTGTTATTTTAATGGGAAAATCCATGTCGGTTCGTAGTAGAATATATTCTATTGAACTGATTCATAGTTCATCTACTTTTTTCTGAAAATTCTTTAGAATCAAAAACTAAATTCATATTTACTTAAAACATTAAATACATATATGAAATTTATATCTTATTTATTTATGATGTGTTTATTTTTGTCTTGTAATATTAGTAGTAGAAAAGAATATACTATAGATGTTATAAATTCAAGTTATGAGGGACAAATAATAGATAAATATATTGATAACTGGAATCATGCGGCTAAGATGATCCAAGTCCATACAATTAATAATGATACTTTAAATATAACAGTAGATTTTTATCCTGATTCGTGGAATTTTGTAAGTGTGGGTGACTCTATTATAAAAAAATATGGTAAAGGGAGTATCGAAATTAAGAGGAAAGCAGGAGGACAAAGAGATTTTTTTTTATATATTCCAAATTAAGAAATATCTTTATTCTCATTTTCCCTCGTTCTTTCGAATTTGTAATCCGAATATGAATCGTGCAAGTATCTATAATCCATTTTAAACTATCCTGGATACTCCTAATAAAGACTCATATGATGCTTGTCCTGAAAAAATAGAGCAAGAGAAGAAAAAAAGAAGAAGATATAATTTCTATTTTTATGAAAAATATAACCAAGCTAAGAGAGAAATTTCTTATGTCAATGTGTATCTTAACAACGATGTATTGTCTGTTTTTTTATGAATTGATTGAATCTTCTTGTCTTTCTACCGTAATGTATACTTTAACTGGATTATGGATATTACTAATTGTTATTTCTGTTTTTGAATTAATTGGATTTCTAGTTTCTAAAAAGAGAACGGGGAAAAAGCTATATTATCAGTCTGATGGATTTGTGAGCTTTATATGCATATATTCTCAAATAATTGTAAGCTATTGTTTTTATATATACTTCTTTATATATTTTATATTTGATTTATACAAAGATGATATAATCTTCAATTATATATTACTTATAATATTGGGGGTGTTTATTGGATATAAGACAGCTTTTAAATCTATCATATACTTAGAGAAAAGAAAATAGATGTATTATTTTCGAACAGTTTTCTTCGTCCCTTCGGATTTGCAATCCGAAGTCTTATAATCAAGGATTTATAATACACTGCAAATCAAATCAGGCAGGTTGTTATTGATAGGATTGATTTCCTATAACTCATAAGATAAGTGAAAATTTTTCAAAAAATGTTCTCTTAATACATTCCATTGGATTGAAATCTGAGAATTATACAAAAAAATGTATCTTTGTTCATGTTTATAAATCTCTGAAAAAACAAATATGTTTATAATTTCTCTTTTAGATAAACTTGGACACTATGCGCTCCTCATGCAAAAGGTTTTCACCAGACCTCAGAAATGGAGTGTTTTTCTTCGTCAGTATCTAGCCGAAATAAGCAAATTAGGAGTAAACTCAATTTGGATTGTAATAATAATCTCCTTTTTCATCGGTGCTGTTATTGTGGTTCAGATAAAGTTGAATATTGATTCTCCGTTCATGCCACGTTATACGGTTGGTTATGTATCCAGAGAGATACTAATCTTGGAATTCTCATCGACGATTATGTGTCTTATCTTGGCAGGAAAGGTCGGATCTAATATAGCGTCCGAAATAGGTACGATGCAAGTTACAGAACAAATAGATGCATTGGAAATAATGGGTGTAAATTCTGCCAATTATATCATTTTGCCTAAAGTAATCGCTTTGATGACTTTCATCCCGGTACTTGTAGTTCTTAGTATGTTTTTTGGTGTAATAGGCGGATATGCAGTCTGTATAATAGGGCAAGTGATGCCTGCTGATACCTTTCAGTATGGACTTCAATTCTATTTCAAAGAATTTTATGTATGGTATGCTATTGTTAAAACTATAATATTCGCTTTCATTATGTCAACTGTGGCCTCTTATTATGGCTACTCAGCACGGGGCGGATCGTTGGATGTGGGCAAGGCTAGTACCGATTCGGTAGTTATGGGTAGTATTCTTATTCTTGTTTCAGACTTGCTGATCACACAATTGATGATGTCATGATAGAAGTAAAGAACTTATATAAATCATTTGATGAACGAGACGTTCTGAAGGATATAAATATTCTTTTCGAAGCAGGGAAAACCAATCTTATTATTGGACGAAGCGGTTCGGGAAAAACGGTTCTTCTTAAAAATCTCGTAGGTTTGATGCGCCCTTCAAGTGGGCAAATATTATACGACGGACGTGATCTTACAAAAATGAGCCTTGGAGAGATGAAAGATTTGCGCCAAGAGATGGGGATGATTTTTCAAGGATCGGCCTTATTTGACTCCATGACTGTTTTCGAAAATGTCAATTTCCCCTTAATGATGTTCTCCTCAATGACCAAAATAGAGCAGGAGAAACGGACTAAATTCTGTCTGGAAAGGGTAAATCTTGGAGATGCAGGTCACCTATATCCATCAGAGATTAGTGGAGGTATGATGAAGCGTTCAGCCATAGCTCGTGCCATAGCCCTCAATCCAAAATATTTGTTTTGCGACGAGCCAAACTCCGGACTTGACCCTCAAACATCTCTCGTTATAGATGATTTGATACATGATATCACAAAAGAGTATGATATTACGACCGTTATCAACACTCACGATATGAACTCGGTGATGGGCATTGGCGAACGAATCAATTTTATAAAGGAAGGCGAACTCGAGTGGCAAGGTTCGAGCAAAGACGTCATATCTTCTACAAATGAAGATTTTAATGATTTTGTTTTTGCCTCCGACTTATTTAAGAAAGTTAAAGCTGCCGAAAATGAAGGTATCAAGTTGACTTAATCCATTTTAATTAAATGAAAGTAATATCATATAATGTAAACGGCATACGTGCCGCTGTAAATAAAGGTCTTTACCAATGGCTTGAACAAGAGTCTCCTGATATTTTATGCTTGCAGGAAATAAAGGCTACGGAAGATCAGATCGATGTATTGACTATCCAATCATTGGGGTATAATTACTATTTTCATCCTGCCGAAAAAAAAGGATATAGCGGAGTTGGTATCTTGACCAAACGTATGCCTGATTTGGTGAAAATAGGAATGGGGATTCCTGACTATGATAGAGAAGGGCGTGTATTACGTGCCGACTATGGAGATGTCACTGTGATTTGTGTTTATATACCCTCCGGTACAATGGGGGATATTCGTCAGGATATAAAAATGAAATTTCTGGCCGATTTTACACATTTTATAAACGATTTACGTAAAGAAAGACCCGAACTCATTATCTGCGGAGATTACAATATCTGTCATAAACCTATCGATATTAATCACCCTGAACGACATACCAAAAGCTCGGGATTTTTACCTGAAGAGCGTCAGTGGTTTGATGAGTTTATAGATACAGGACTTATTGATACTTTTCGTGTGTATGATCAAAGTCCGGAGAAGTATAGCTGGTGGAGTTATAGGGCAGGAGCCAGAGGTAAAAATTTAGGGTGGCGTATAGACTATCATGTTATTACGGAAGAAGCTCGCCCACGACTTAATAATGCAGCAATTATGAGCGAAATAAACTTTTCTGACCATTGTCCTGTTGTAGTAGAAATGAGTTTCTAGGAATAAAAAACCTGCTCATTTGAAATATGGGAACTATTAGTTTGTTAAATAGTTTAATTTATTAGAAAAGAAACATTATAGATTTAATAAATAACTAATAGCCTGTTAAAAACGGGCTATTTTTGTGTTTTATTTACTATTTTTGCATTCGAAAGCCATGGTGGCTTGAACATATATCAGATCTTAGTGTTAAATGGATAGCTGTAACTAAGATTTTTATTTTAAACAACATATAATAATAATGGCAAATTTATTAAACATAAAGAACTTACATGCCAATGTTGAAGGCAAAGAAATATTAAGGGGATTAGATCTTGTTGTAAATGAGGGAGAAATTCATGCAATAATGGGGCCTAATGGTGCCGGAAAAAGTACCCTTGCTTCGGTTTTGGTAGGTAATCCCAATTTTGAGGTAACAGAAGGCGAAGTAACTTTCAGAGAACATGATCTTTTGGAAATGGATCCTGAAGATAGAGCTCGTGAAGGGTTGTTCCTCAGTTTTCAATACCCTGTAGAAATACCGGGAGTAAGTATGACAAACTTTATGCGCGCTTCTTTAAACGAAATTCGTAAGCATAAAGGTGAAGAGCCTATCTCAGCTTCAGACTTTTTGAAAATGATGCGTGAAAAGCGTCAATTAGTTGAACTAGACAAAGACCTTGCGGGACGTTCGGTGAACGAAGGTTTCTCGGGAGGAGAGAAAAAACGTAACGAGATTTTCCAAATGGCTATGTTAGAGCCGAAGTTGGCAATACTTGATGAGACAGATTCAGGGCTTGATATCGATGCCTTGCGTATTGTTGCAGCCGGTGTAAACAAGTTGAGGAGCAAGGATAATGCTACTGTAGTTATTACCCACTATCAACGTTTACTAGACTATATTAAGCCGGACTATGTTCACGTATTATACAAAGGACGTATAGTAAAAAGCGCAGGAGCCGAATTGGCTCTGGAATTGGAAGAAAGAGGATACGATTGGATTATTAAAGATTTTGAAGAATGATAGAAAATCAATATATAGACATATTTACCCAGTATAGAGATAAGATTGATGCAAAGTCTTTATCAGGGATGAATAGTCTTCGAGATAAAGCACTAAACATTTTTAAAGAACAGGGATTCCCCACCAAGAAACTGGAGGATTATCTCTATCTGGACGTTGCAGCGGAATTTTTACCTGACTTTGCTCTTAATATTAACAGGTTGCCATTCACAGGGAACCCATATGTTGCTTTTAGGTGTGAAATTCCTAATTTGACTACAAATCTTTACTTTGTTCTCAATGATATATTTCATGAAGAACATAAGCCAAAGGTAAATTATCCGAGCGGGGTATTTGTTGGTAGCTTCAAGCATTTTGCAGAAGAAAAGCCCGAGGTGTTTTCCAAATATTATGGGCAGATAGCAGATATGGATAAAAACGGAATTGTCGCATTCAATACAATGTTTGCTCAAGATGGTTTTGTTATTTATGTGCCTAAGGGTGTTGTTGTAGAAGAACCAATTCAGCTGATCAATATATTGAAGAGTGAATTTAATAGTCTTGTCAATCGCCGTATTCTGATTATAGCCGAGGATGATGCTCAGGTGAAATTACTTATTTGTGATCATACTGTAGATGAATCTCAGTTTTTAGCAACGCAGGTTACCGAAATCTTCGCCGGACGTAATGCTCTTGTCGATTATTACGACTTGGAAGAAAACTCAGATAAAGTTACCCGTTTGACAAATACGTTTGTTCATCAGCTCGAAGCATCAAATGTATTGATCAATAATATGACTTTCAATACGGGCATTAGCCGTAATAACTATAATGTAAAACTATCCGGACAGCATGCTGAAGCTTATGTATGTGGTATGGTTATAGCGGATAAGCATCAGTATGTAGACAATTTTGCTTTTCTCGATCATCTTGTACCACACTGTACGAGTACGCAGTTATTCAAATATGTGTTACAAGACGAAGCTACAGGTGCTTTTTGTGGACGTATACGAGTTGAAAAAGATGCACAGAAAACATTGGCATATCAGTCGAATAATAACTTATGTATTTCTCCAAATGCTCATATGTATTCCAAGCCACAATTGGAGATTTATGCCGATGATGTAAAATGTTCGCACGGATTAACTACAGGACAGTTAGATGAAGAGGCTCTGTTTTATCTTCGCTCACGTGGTCTCTCTAAGGAATCTGCTCGTTTGATGCTAATGCAAGCTTTTGCAGCGGGAGTATTAGAACATGTTCGTATCGACCGCCTAAAAGAAAGATTACTGGATTTGGTCGAAAAACGTTTCAAGGGAGAATCTGCTCGTTGCGGAAATTGTGCAGTATGTAAATGATAAATGAAACATAGTTTTCGGTTGCAGAATATCATTATGCTGCCAACTGCTGACTATTGACAGTGAAAAAATGAATATAGAAGAAATAAGATCAGATTTTCCTATTCTATCTACTACGGTTTATGGTAAACCTCTTATTTATCTGGATAATGGGGCTACTACCGAAAAACCAAAATGTGTGGTAGAGGAAATGATGAAAATATATTACACCACGAACGCTAATGTGCATCGTGGTGTACATTATTTAAGCCAGCAAGCTACAGATCTGGCTGAAGAATCGAGAGTGGTGGTGCAACAATTCATCAACGCTAAACATAGCCACGAGATCATTTTTACAAGAGGCACTACAGAGTCGATAAATCTTGTTGCTCATAGTTTTTGCCGCCAATTTTGCAATGAGGGTGACGAAATTATTATTTCGGCAATGGAACATCATGCTAATATTGTATCGTGGCAATTGCAAAAGCCAATACGAGGAATCAAGCTTAAAGTAATTCCTATCAACGATAAGGGGGAATTGATGTTGGACGAAATGGAGAAACTTATTTCGCCAAAAACACGTCTGATATCAGTTACACATGTCTCTAATGTATTGGGTACTGTAAATCCTGTTGATCAAATAACAGAAATTGCTCACAAACATAATATTCCTGTGCTTATAGATGCGGCTCAATCGGTTCAGCATATGACGCTGGATGTACAAAAGCTGGACTGTGATTTTCTTGTTTTCTCAGGACATAAGGTTTATGGCCCGAATGGAGTAGGTGTTTTGTATGGTAAAGAAAAATGGCTGAATCAGATGCCGCCTTATCAGGGTGGGGGTGAAATGATAAAAACGGTTTCCTTTAAAGAGAGTACATTCAACGAGTTACCATTCAAGTTTGAGGCCGGAACCCCTGATTATCCGGGAGTGATAGCGTTGGCCACAGCATTGAAATACATAAAAAATATTGGGCTTGACTCAATAAAAGCATACGAAGATGAGTTATTAAGATATTGTACTGATGAATTACTGAAAATAGAAGGTTTACGAATATATGGAACTTCGGATAAGAAAAGCAGCGTAATCTCGTTTTTGGTAGATAATATTCATCATTATGATATGGGAATGCTTTTAGATAAAATGGGAATAGCCGTTCGTACAGGTCATCACTGCGCTCAACCTCTTATGGATGAGTTGGGTGTGGATGGTACAGTGAGGGCATCATTGGCATTCTACAATACAAAAGAAGAGATTGATCAGTTGGTAATAGGAGTGAAAAAGGTTGCTTCGATGTTTCGCTAAACTGATAGTGAATCTCAAAAAAATATAATTGTAAAAGTTTATTTTTAAATTATAAAAGCTTTGTGTAAATTTGCAAACTAATTTTTGAGTAGAATGAAGATACGAATCCTGTGTACCTTATTATTAGCAATGCTGCTTGCATCATGCGGCGAATATAATAAAATATTGAAAAGCCGTGATGCCGAGTTAAAGTATGAATATGCTAAGAAATACTTCGATCAAAAGAAATATGGAAGAACAATCACCTTGTTAGATGAGATTTTATCTGCATATACAGGGTCTTCCAAAGAGCAGGAAATATTGTATCTGTTGGCTCAAGCCTATTTCTATGATAAAGATTATACAACAGCTACCCAGTACTATACGAGATATTATAATAAGTTTCCGAAGGGAGAATTTACCGAGTTGGCACGATTCAATTCTGCTTACGGATTGTATCTCGACTCTCCGGATGCGAGGTTAGACCAAACAAGCACCTTTAAAGGGATTCAGGAATTTCAGAACTTTTTGGAATATTTTCCTCAAAGCGAAAAGGCTCCCGAAGCTCAGGATTTGATGTTTAAACTTCAAGAGAAGTTAGCATACAAAGAATTTCTGGCCGCACGCTTATATTACAACTTGGGGCTTTATAATAGAGAGAACTATTACGAATCTTGCGTAGTAACTGCACGTGAGGCTCTAAAATCTTATCCTTTCTCTGAATTTACCGAGGAATTCCAGATTTTGATTGTTAGAGCTAGATTTGAACAAGCCGTTTATAGTGTTGAAGAAAAGAAGCCTGTACGTTACAGAGATTTGATGGACGAACACTTCAATTATAAGAATATGTTCCCTAACGGTAAGTATACTAAAGAAAGTGAACGTTACTATCGTGCAGCCTTAAAAGCATTAGGTCAGGAAGTAGATGATGCAACAAACGAAGCTGTTCAACAAGAGTTGAAGAAATAAATAATCGAAAAAAAACAATATAATTATATTTTAAAATCATTATGGATTATAGAAAAACAAATGCAGCAAGCAATACTATTACCAGAGATATGATGTCTTTGTCAGAAGACACCGGTAATGTATACGAAACTGTTAGAATTATCGCTAAGCGTTCTAACCAGATTTCTGTTGAAATGAAACAGGATTTGGATAAGAAACTACAGGAATTTGCTTCATATAACGATAATCTGGAAGAAGTTTTCGAAAATAGAGAACAAATAGAAATCTCTCGTTACTACGAAAAACTTCCTAAGCCAACGCTTATCGCTGCTCAAGAGTATACAGAAGGAAAACTTTATTACAGAAATCCTAGTAAGGATAAAGATAATTTCTAATATAGAATGATACAGCGTATACAGTCGATTTTTCTCCTTCTTACAACGATATTGATGGGGGCTACTTTTGTGATTCCATCGCTTGAAATAACGAGTGAAGGTCTTAAATTTTCAAGTATATTGTTTAATTCTTTGGGAATATTTGACAACTCAATATCTTATCATGCTTGGGGAGCGGCTATTTTTTGTGCTCTATCTGCGATCGTAGCTTTTCTAAATATATTTCTGTATAATAAAAGAAAGTTACAAATAAAATTGGGATTATTTACGGCTTTGTTGATAGCTATATATTATGTGACTGCCGCGTTTTATGTAAGTGCATTCTTAGATAAGATTACTCCAGGATATTCCTTAAATATTCAACTTGGAATTATTTTCCCTGTATTAGCTCTGATCTTTGATTTACTTGCTGTTTCACGTATAAAGAAAGACGAAAAGCTTGTAAAATCTTTAGACCGCATACGATAAGCTGCGACATTTATTTGAAGTAAGCATACATATTCGTTTTTTGATATCAATTACGGATATAAGTAATATAAGAGTTTTACATTTACACCCTTTTTCCTAAAGCCCCTTAAGCGGGGTATCTAAATAGGAAAAAGGGTGTAATGATATTATATAATGCAGTGGAATTCTTCAATCTTCAGTATTGCCTGTAATATCATAAATCTCTTTAATCTTATCAAGTTCGCCGTCCATATCGAAGAAAAGATCATGAAGTTGAGCATCCTTGATATCAAATACCCATCCCGCAACTTTAGGATATCCTTTTTCGTAATAAGATTTCTGTACTTCGCCCATTTTAATTATGTTACGGCATTGCTCATATGTGTTAAGTTCTACAAGGCGCCTATGCCTGGCTCCGATATCATCAATAGCAGCCAGTTCCTCTTTATGTAAATGGTAAACATCTCGTATACTTCGTAGCCAAGGGTTAAGTATCCCATAGTCTGACTTTTTCATCGCCGCTTCTATTCCTCCACATCCATAGTGACCACAAACAATAATAAATTTAACTTTTAGGTATTCAACTCCGTAGTTGATAACGGAAAGAGCACTTAGGTCAGTGGCTATAACCATGTTTGCAATATTACGATGGATAAAAACCTCTCCTGGCTTTAATCCCATAACCTGATTGGGATGTACTCTGCTATCCGAACATCCGATGTATAGAAAATCTGGATGTTGGTCTGCTGCTAATAACTTAAATAGTCCGGGGTTGTCTATCTTATTTTTCTCTATCCATTTATTATTAGCCTCAAATATTCGATTATATTTTTCTTGATCAGACATGTATTCGTTTTTAGTTTGTACCCAAAGATAATATTTATTATTTTTTATTCTTATTTTTGAGGTAGCTGACCTTGAGATTATTCAAAGATATTCGAAGAACTACAGAGCAGGGAATGTTTATAATACCCTTTAATTATACTTCGGTATGATTCGCATAGCCAAAGTCGATAGAGTTTAATCTATGTAAATCTCATAAATTCCGAAACTTTTAAATCTAAACATTGTTGCAGCGTTCAACAGTATAACTCATTTTTTATTCATGCCTATTATCTATCCGTTTATTAGGTAAATCCGTTATTCATCAATATTATTTTTCATTTGGATAAAAGCTACTATACGTTTGTGGTATAATAAATATAGATACTGACAAATTTAATCCTTAATAGGATAGGAGATTATAGTATAAAGAACTGATGATTAGAAACTAAAACAATGATATGCTTCGGTATATTTATAAGTCCCTATTTATTACTAATTTAAAATCTGAAGAATTATGTCAATAATCAAAGATGCAATCAAAAGTTTTGACTCCGCGGATGCAAAATTCGAAGAGCAAAAAGAAGCTGTAAAAGCCCTGGAACAGTTAGGAAGTGCGAAAGCCGATGTTTTTATTAGAGATATTGAGAAAAGCCTTCTTACTGCCGGTGAAGAAAAAAGTAACAAGACGGTTCCTATCACATATATGGTAGGTAGTAAAAAAGAAGTTCGTGCGTTTTCGTCGAGTGAAGCCGGAAATATAGGCAATGTAGTTACTTCCAGCCTCACCGCATTTCTGAGTGGTGATAAGCAGAATATAATCAATGGCATTGGTAATCTAGCCAGCAGTGCTCTTAATATTTTTTTAGGAGAGGGAGAAGCGTCGTCTGATACGATCGAAATGTATTATGTAGCTACTGATGGATTATCTCCGGTTAGAGTGGATATGAAGGCTTGGTACCAAAGCGTAACAGCTAAATCCATTACAACAAAAATGGAACGTGTAGTTGCCGTAGTAGCTACTAAATCGGTAATTGATGTTAATCGCATCGATCTAGGAACTTTCCTTTATCTGTACCAAGGACAATTTGATGCCAGTAAAATGACGATGAAAGAATTATCAGCGGCAATCGAAGCTGCCGCCGATGTTTACAATACGTTTGTAGAACGCTCTGTGAAAAAAGGAACTCTCAGCCAACAAAGGGCAAATACGCCTGAGGACGATAAGGAAGCTTATTTGCAAACATTAGGTAAACCAACCAAGGCTGGAGATATCCCAATCAAATTTGAGGATAATAGACCAACCAATTAACCTCAAAGAAGGAATAAATCAGCGAATCCTCTTTTATCTTTTTTATAGAAAGAAAAAGATAGAAGAGGATTTATAAAAATAATTCCATTATGGTTAAAATTTACAGTCTTTTTATTGCTTTATTGATGTCCATTGGATTGGCTCATGAAATACCAGTCTGTTATGATGATAGTATATATCCTGTAACATCTCTGAAAGCACAGAAGATAAATTCAATAGGCGAATTTAACGGATTAGTTATACTTGTCGAATTTTCTGATACTCATTTTACTATACCCGTACCTAAGGAGAGCTTTAGCTCTCTGTTAAATGCTGAAGGTTATAATTATCAGGGAGCTAAAGGGAGTGTAAGAGATTATTTTATAACAAATTCTGACAGCCTGTTTTTTCCCCATTTTAATGTTATAGGACCTATTCGGTTACCAAAACCGATGGCATATTATGGTCAAAACGGTGATAACCAAGAAGAAATTCATGCGGCAGAGATGGTAATTGAAGCTTGTTTACAAGCTTCAACCGAGATTGATTTTTCTAAATACGACAGTAATAATGATATGTTGGTAGATATGGTATATATATTTTTTGCTTCGTATTGTGAGAATGAAAATCCAAACAAGAGGGAATATATATGGGCACATGCCGGAAATATTATAGATTCATGTTTGACCATATCCAATAAGACTATAGGACGCTATGCATGTTCATCCGAGTACATCGGAAAGGATCATGATCCAGATCCTCTAATGGCCACTATTGGTACTTTTTGTCATGAATTTAGCCATGTACTTGGACTACCCGATTTTTATAACACATCGTCTGGTAGTGGTCTTACTTTAGGAAGTATGAGTATTATGGACAGAGGTAACTATCTCGATAAGGGGCGTTGTCCTGCGGGATATTCGGCTTTTGAAAAAGAATATGCTCAATGGATGAATATTCCTGTTCTTGAACCGATTGATACGATTGTTTCTATAAAGTTAAATCCGGTAAGCTCTTACTCGTCCGCAACACCCATATTATGTGCTTTTAAGATCGTAATACCTGATACGAAAGAATATTTTTATTTTGAGAATCGTCAGGCTGAAGGATGGGATCGATATTTACCTGGAACAGGACTATTGATTTATCATGTAGATATGTCCGATGAAGAAGCGTGGGATATGAATATGGTTAATACGAAGTCTTCCCATCCCTATTATCAACTGATACGTTCAGGCTTCTATTCTATGATAGATTACCGATATATTCCTTTTCCAGGACAAGATAATAAGACGATGTTTTTGCCTCCCCTTATATGGGATGGGAGAACCGCAGGTTTTGAATTACAAGATATTAAAGAAGAAGAAAACTGTATAGAGTTGAACCTTCTTTGGAAGAAGTAAGATATATAAGAATCAGAAAAGCCAAGTAATATTAAAGAATTATTAATCATTAAAAGTTAAGCTTATGTCAATTCGTCCATTAACTAAAACGACAGCTGATGCCTTATGTACAATAATTACAATAGGCTTCATTGAAGATCAAGCACAAATTAGAAATGTAGATGATGGTTTATGTACAGATTTCGAATACGAATTGAGCGGAAATCAACAGCAGCAACAGGAGGTTATGCGAGAACATGAAGAATTCCGTCACTTGATATTAAGAGATGCTGGAGTTAATGTAAAATTCATTCCAACGGTTCCGGCTCGTTATCAACCTTATATTTTAGCAAAACCACTTAATCAGGATCAAATACATGATACGACCATTATCAATGCATATGATCAAACAGAAGCATTTTGGGATGCAATGGAGGCAGATGCAAATATAACTAAACCTCGTGGTGCATACATCGGCGGATTTATACGTATGGGAGGCTTTAATATAATAGGACCTTCTAGGCTCTCAATTTATATGCCTTCATACAGAATGAATGTCACCGATGATGTTTATCAAGAATATGATGGAATCGCAGTAGAAGTTATGAATGCTTCGAACAGCGTTGCTAGAGCACAAAGAGCGCAGCCAGCTAATATTATTTATGTTCCGAGCGAACTAACACCTCGGGGAGGGATGCAGAGAGATCATCTTTTTGGTTGTGTTCATGGTATGATACAAGCAATGCTGTCATATCCAAATCTTGAACAAGAACAAGCTCATATCGAGTATTCTCTGGGCCCGGGAACAACAAAGGTGGCTTCATGTATACCATGTAGTATCTTTATGAGTGCAAATGGAATGCCGGCAACAGCTACTCATTTGGGACGAGGTGACTTTTGGAATTTTCCTCAGGACGTAGATCTGAATGATGATATGCGAGTAAGATGGCGTAGGAAAATTTCCACATACTTCTTTCGGGGATATAAAGCTCTTGGGGAAAGAATGAACTCTAATCCAAATTTGCAAATTTTCAGAAATGTTGAAGATCATGGGCTAGGTGGAGACCCTTTTAATGAGGAAACGCTATCTCAGCTTTATCTCGAAGCTTTGACTTTTCCTGATAAATTTACAACAAAAATCATTAATACATTACGATAATATTTTTATAATTAGAGTCTTAAGGGTGTAATTTGTTTGAGACTAATAATAATGTAATGTGAACATGTGGCATCGGTTGTAATAGAAGTAGCCCTCATGTCAAATTATTGACTCTTACTTCAAATACAACCGGTGTTTATCTATTTATCTATAGAATTATCACTGTACATTTCTTAACTTTCTTTTCTTATAGACTGTTTTTTGAGAAATTTATATTTCTTTATCTTTTTAATTAACAAATGACCAAAAAAAATTGTTCTAATACTTATATTTTGTTTCGATTCTATCCAGATTTGCGTAAGTACCCATCCATGCTAATACAGTCGAAAATGATTTTTCATCTGGGTTAGATGTGTAGAATATAGTAATCAGAGAGTGGTTCTATATAATGAAACAGTGTTCTAATTGGCTGATTATGGGATAATCATTTGTAAGGATCTTTTTTGAGATCCTTTTTAAATGGTCAATATCGCTCTATTTCTTAATATAACTAATACTGATTATGAGAAATATTGACAATGAAGTTTTATATATTATTCCTGCTTTGTTTGTACGTACTGGTAAAACTGTGAAGTATATACCTTTCGACCAGATTCTTTATCTGAAAGCCGAAGGCAGTTATACAACCGTTGTCTTTTGCAATCAAACTAAAGAACACTTATCTTCCCTAACATTAGGACAGATAGAACAAAAAATGAAATGTCCTTTTATTCCCAGGGTTCACCGTTCGTATATGGTTAATCTTAAGCAAGTAACAGGTTTGGTAGGCAATGCTATAAAGGTAGGTAAAGAAATAATTCCTATTGGCAGAAGTTACAGGCACGTTCTGGAGAGTTTTATCATTATATAGGCGCTTCATTAATTATAAGATAGAAAAAGAAGAGTACAAAGATATACAATGCCTCCATTGTCTTATTTTAATTCTCGATAATCATTATAATAGAGATATTGTTTTCAAAGAAGTTTAATATAAGGGGGTATTGAATCTGCAACAATTGATTGAAGGGTGTTTGTAAAAATAAAGATACCTGAATCTCCTTATGAGATACTCTTCAAATTCGGATTTAGCAACTCCCTTTCCGATTGGATAATCCGATAATACCGACTCAAGACATCTTAAGCAAGAAATACGGCTTCAACGACAAACTTATAAGAAAGGCTATTGTTGAAACAGAAATTGTAAAGCAGGAAAGGAGTATATTGATTTTGAGATTAGTATGATAAGATAAATAATCCTGCCAATGATGATATTGGTAGGATAGAATTTTATAGGGAATTGTAAATCCTTAATAATAAGTCTTCGGATTTAAAATCCGAAGAGACGATAAATTATTCTTTTGACATTTCTATCAAATAACAAGTTGACTTAGGAATAGTATCTGGAAATATTTTTTCTATATCATATTTACTATTTTCTAAATTTGATTCATATGATTTTAATAAGTAGTATAATGCTAAGCATTTAGTTTTATCATCTAATTTCTCAATCCAATTATAACCCTCAAAATGAGTCAAAATCCAGTAGACATCATAATACGCTTGTGAATAACGATTCTTATTTGCCATTTCTAAAGCAACAAATAGAATTTCATCCATGTTCCCATATATTCCATGATATTGCGTCAGCTTTAAATATGCATTTGTATCATTTAAATTTATAGCTTTATCTATCAAGTCAATATGATCTTTATCACTCATTTTCGGAAAATCAGAAGCTGATATTTTTTCCTTTTCATTACATGAAACTAATAAAAATGATAATGTTATAATAATAAAATACAATTTCATAAACTTTTATTTTGATTTTTCTTTCTTCTTCTATTTTTTCTTTTCTTCTTTTGTAAACTTTTCAGGATATGGTATTTTCGCTATTTCTTTTCCATTCTTATAAATGACAATACCTCCATCGTCATTCTCATTTAAAACTCCTGTTGTTTCTCCAGATTCCACTTCATATACATATTGTCCATCAAAGCCAACAACAATAACATTTGGATACTCTTTTAATATTTGTTTCGCTATGGGATTATTCGTACCCTTTCTTATATGGACATTTTCTCAGCTACCTGAAACAAAATCTCCTTCTGTTGCTGAATTGCATGTATATAAATATAAGGTCACTGGTTCTCTTTTTTCCATGCTGGGCTTTCTTTACTTAAAGCTTCATTAATACTTTTAGGATTTCCCAATCTTGTACCTTTATTATAAATCGAAGTCGGTGTTCCATGCCCAAACACATAAAATCTATTATCTCCTCTTTTATATTCAATATGCTTAGGAGGCATACTCTTTGCATTTTTCTCTGATGGAAGAAACCAAACAATAGGGTCTTCCAATTCCTTTCCTGTAGGATCCACATATTTTAAAGGGTTATTCGCCACATACGTATACGGACTAATATTATAATACTTTTCCGCCAATGGATCAACACTCGTAAACCTCCCCACTGCGCTTTCATAATACCTTGCCGAAAGTCGTATAGGTTCAATCCGTGCATCTGATCCAGTTCCTTGCCATTGTATTTGTACGGCTGTTTCTTCTGTTCATCTGTAGTGCTTTCAGCAAAAGCTGTACCGAACGGATAGCAATGGTTCCTTTGGGTTACCGTTCCACTGGCATTCACCACCACACGGTTGTAACCCAAATGGTCAGTCATATAGTAATGATAAACTCCTCCTTCTATATATCCTCCGTGAATCACTGGCTATCTCTATAGCCAAGAACAAACTTAACGAAAAAGTGACAAAAGTAACAGCTTTTTGTATATATTTCTCTGTCACTTTGTTTATTCCCTTAAGATCACTATAGATAAATAATCCTGCCAATAATAACATTAGCAGGATTAGTTTATTGTGGATTCCGAATCCTTAATTAATAAATTTTCGTATTGCAAATCCGAAGGGATGAGGGTTTACCATCTCATATTATGAACAGAGTCCGAAAATTCTTTTGTTATCAGATGATAGCCAAATCTTAAATTGTATTTCAATACATATAAAGAATCCTTATCTTTTGGCTTATAGATAGTATCTCCTTTCTGTAAAAAATCTATTAGTGCATAACTGGGAATTTCCCATCGCCCAAATACATCTTTAGGCATAGATGTAGCGGATGTACTGAATTTTTCACCATCTTTTAAAACAATATAAAGACTTGCTCTATAAACTAAAGTAGACATAAATGTAGTATCTACAACACCTTTAAAAGTGCTGTCTCTTGGTATATGTGGAAATTCTTCTATCAATCGTTTTATCTCCATTCTTTCTTTTTTATTAAAATCGATACAAGAAATCGATAAAATTATTATAAGTATATACAGATATTTCATTTCACTTTTACCCCTCCTGTGGTATTTGTTTTTCTTACTGATAATCCAATTCGTAAAAGACTTTTTGTAACACCTATTCCATCGATATTACTCAATGTACTTATACCATTCTCATCTCGTTGACTTATTCCCCATGCCCCCGATATATAAACCTGTCTTGCAGAAATAGAACCCGCTACCTCAACACCTTTTCCAAGTAATGTCTCAGAACGGAAATTAGATTTATCTCCTCTCCAGTAATAGTATGCCGTAACGGATAATCCAGCACCAGCACCGAAAGTCTCTGAACCTCCTCCTATCTTCGATGTTTGGTAGGCATATGTTTCCTCATAATTTGGTCCTGTTTGGAAAGTTACATACTGAATAATATCTCCTCCTACACTTGCACTTAAACTTCCATCCATGCTGAAACTCCATCCTATAGCATCAGCCCCACCTTGTGTATACGGAGACTGGCTTATTTGAGCATTTCTTGCAAAATCCCCATTCTGGAAATCTTCTGGTAAATAATAAACAGATGAGGGATTTTGATCAAACTGGAAAAAAGTATAATTGTCAATCCTTTGATTGTAGCTTGTTCCTATATTTTTATAAGTTATAGTTATATTTCCATTTTCGTCAGAATGTGTTTTTTTGACGGTTTTGTTATTCCCTTCTTGCCACATGACATTACCTTTGTCATCCTGATACCAATCCATCCCTGTCGGGTCAGTAAATCGCATCGAATTATTCGCACAATATGCGTACAGGCTCCAACTATAGTAATTCTCTGCATGTGGATCCACACTCGTAAATCTTCCCACAGCACTTTCATAATACCTTGCCGAATAATCATAAAGGTTCAAACCGTGCATTTGATCAAGTTCCTTGCCATTGTACTTATACGGCTGCTGCTTCTGTTCATCTACAGTATTTTCTGCAAAGGCTGTTCCGAACGGATAGTGATGTTTTTTGGGGATTACCGTTCCGCTTGCATTCACTACCACACGATTATTACCCAAATGATCTGTCAGATAATAATGATATACGTTTCCTTCTATATATCCACCATCAATCACTGGCTATCTCTATAGCCAAGAACAAACTTAACTAAAAAGGTGACAAAAGTAACAGCTTTTTGTATATATTTCTCTGTCACTTTTTCTTAAGATCATATATAGATAAATAATCCTGCCAATGATGACATTGGCAGGATTTAATTATAATGGATTATAAATCTTTACATTATTAATCTTCGGATTACAAATCCGAAGAGACGGCAGTTTCTGTGCTGCTTTTTCATTAACTGGGTCAAAACATACTCTTGTCTGGTCAATAGGTTCGGTTGTTATTTCAGTTACCTCTCTTTAAAGGAACTTTTTCTTTTTTACCAGGTTGGTTTAATAATGGGATAGATGGTAAATATGGATTGTATATGGTCAGCTCAAAATTATTGTCATTTAATAGTTTTATAGTGTATTCTCTTTGAGAAAGATAGCCCGATGAAAGGGCATCCATAGTATCCACATCATCACATTTCAGCATAACCTTATTTTTAGATAAAAATCTCCATTTTCCAATACAACTCTGATTACTAATTTGTAAATAGAATGTTGTATCAGCATTCAATTCTAACTTATAATCAAAATTGTAAGATAATTTATTTGTTTTATATTTATACTTGCCTACAAAATCTTTTTTATGAAATTTTGTTGATTGACACGACATAAAAGTTATTAGTATTGTAACTAAAATATATTTCAACTGCTTCATATCTATTTTTTATAATAAACCCCTGAATAATTTCTTAATGGAACTCCTATAATCATGTCTTTAAACCCTTGGATACCATGTATTCCGTGTGATTTAATAAAATCATATTTTGTAGAATTGATATTTAGTGGAGATATGCCTGTATTTGCTCTCCCGCCAGGAACATATAACGTTCCTCCATCTAGACCTTGAACCCATGAAGATGTAATATCATTTATATTGGATATTATTGATGTTGATGGAAGTTCAGATACAGAGCTCGGGTCATAATTATACTGAGATTTATAAGCTGTTATTTCATCAAAAACATCTGCAGCTAACGTTCCTCCTTGACTACTAAAAGCAATTTCCCCTCTTTCAAACTGACCTACATGTGTTACTTCATGTACAAAATTAGCTGTATTCCCATAATTAATTACTACTGCCCCCGAATTTGGATCATAAACGCCCCCTCCTAGATTACCATCTATACCTCCTAACTTATATAATTGACTGCTTTTTTCTGCAAGTCTCATAGTCCTAAGAGTACCTTGAAGACTAGCTATACAAGCATCATTAACGCCATCAACATTATTACTTATAAGTGTGCTTAATTGAGATAATATGGATTGTCTTTCATTATTCCATTGCTCTATATAGGTTGAATCTATAACCATCCCTGTCGGGTCAGTAAATCGCATCGGATTATTCGCACAATACGCATACGGCGATATCGAATAATACTTCTCCGCCAACAGATCTACCGTTGTAAACCTCCCCACCGCACTTTCATAATACCTTGCCGAGTAGTCATACAGGTTCAAGCTGTGCATCTGATCCAGCTCCTTGCCATTGTATTTGTACGGCTGTTTCTTCTGTTCATCTGTAGTGTTTTCAGCAAAAGCTGTACCGAACGGATAGCAATGGTCTCTTTGGGTTACCGCTCCACTGGCATTCACCACCACACGGTTGTTACTCAAATGGTCAGTCATATAGTAATGATACACCCCTCCGTCAATCACTGGCTATCTCTATAGCTAATAACAAACTTAATGAAAAAGTGACAACCAACGATCACAGGAGCGAAGCGTATGTAAAAGTAACAGCTTTTTGCATATATTTCTCTGTCACCTTTTTATTCCCTTAAGTCATATATAGATAACTAATCCAGCCAATATTATCATTGGCTGGATTAGTTTATATCAAATAAATATAGTGATTACTATTAATCTTCGAATTGCAAATCCGCAGGGACGGGAGAATTTGTATTTCAACTCTGTTATTTGATTATTCTTGTTTTTTTAAAATAAAAGCTTTTTTATTGCCATTCTTATATAACTTAATCTTTTTTTTATTAAGTATTTCTACAAAAAAGTAAGGGACAGGAAAATCATCTTCTGTAGAGAGGATTTTCATTTTATTACATTCTAATAATATTGTATTCTCGTTTATATATTTCCAGTTGCCATCATATTTTAATGGAGAAATCGTACCTGATTCTGAAATAGAAAAAGTATTATTAACACTTAAATTAAGTATTATTATTAATTTTTCATTAGTATCAGAAGAAATATTTTTATCATAGACATAAGTATTTGTCTCTATTAACGAATTATTTTTGATAGTTTTACATGAATAAAATAATAAAATGAATAAGAATATTAATATGTTTTTCATAATTTTCTCATTTATTCCATTTCATAAACGGAAGTTGATTTAACTTTACAAAATCATTAGGGTGTTCACCTACTACAATAGACTGAGTCTTATCGGATCCGATTGGAGATAACCCTAATCGAATTGTCCAATATTGAGATTCACCATCAAGATAATGCCCTAATGAAGCATTCATGTTCACTGGATATATATCATTCCCATTTACTTGTATACTTCTAACATAATTTGTATTAATATCTTCTATATTTTTATTTGATGTTATTTTTGCATAAACATGACTAACCCGATATGCTTCTATTTCTGAATTTACCCCAGTAAAAGGTACAGCACGTATTTTCCCATTACTATCTTGAACATACATAAATCCTAATGTACCATTTTCATATTGACCTCCATGAGTAATTTCATGATATAGATTGTCATCATCAAATCCTCCAAGATACTCTATTTTGAATGTATTTTTTTCTTTATCGTATGAAAATCCTCCAATTGACCCTAATTCTAATTGTGTAATTTCATACCTATTTTCACTGTTCCATATTTTTTCTAAATTGGATGATGTTAACTGCAAATATGAAATTGCTTGATCATATTGTCCATTAGTATTATTTCTCTGATATATTTCTAAAAGTGTATAAGTTCTAAAAGCTGCATTAAGCCATGCTCCAACACTTTCCTCGGAAACATACATTCCTGTTGGATCAGTATATTTCAACGGATTATTTTTTACATACGTATAGGGGCTAATCGAATAATACTTTTCGGCCAACGGATCGACACTTGTAAATCTTCCTATAGCACTTTCATAATACCTTGCCGAGTAGTCATACAGGTTCAATCCATGCATCTGATCCAGCTCCTTACCATTGTATTTGTACGGCTGCTGCTTCTGTTCATCTACAGTGTTTTCAGCAAAAGCTGTTCCGAACGGATAGTAATGGCTTCTTTGGGTTACCGTACCGCTTGCATTGACTACCACACGATTATTTCCCAAATGGTCTGTCATATAGTAATGATACACCCCTCCTTCTATATATCCTCCGTCAACCAGTATGCGCGTCTTTGATACAACCCCGGCCGAATTCCCCTCCGTCTCATAAATAATATTTCCTACATAATCGGTATTCTTATAATGTGTCAACCCATCGTTGGCAGGTGTAGTAGTTCCTATAGGCGTTTGATTTAATGTCGGATCATATCTCTGTTCGGTTCTCAACTTCACTCCTGAGGCTGAGTAGGTATAATAGTTCTTGGCCTTCGCTGTTGAACTGTTTATAACCATCTGAGAGGGTAAATTTAATGAATTATACTGAATTTCAGTTATCCCTTTATTCAAATCTTTGTTCATCGCACCATTCTTGTTGTAAGTGTATTCCACAATACCCGGAGCATTGGGCACATCCTTAAAGTCTGCCGACGGGGCATAAGCAAAGTTCTGTATGCCATCCAATACGTTAACCATCTGGTTGCCCGCATAAGTCAGTGTCATGTTATCAACCAGCCCATATGCACTAGCTGTTGTCTTTCCGTAGCGTTGCAAGGTTTTAATATTGCCATGCTTATCATAGCTATATGCTGTCTGATAAATAGGGGTCGCTCCTTTTTCTGTATCATGATTCTGTTTAACCCCATCCTTCAAGTAGGCAGTAGACAGCAACCTTGACAGGTCGTCATAAGCAAAAGTATAACCGCGAGTATTAGACTCATTGTTTTGTTTCCAACTCATCGCAGATATATTCCCATTGTATTGAGCTTTGCTGCCGCCGTATGACTCGTTGTAATACAATGTCTGGCTAAACAACGGGCTGGTGATCGATTTTGTCCACGAACGGATGTTGTAACCGTAAGTTGTTTTGGATGAAGCGAGACCGCCCTTTTGGTTGTATTTAAGCCTGCCCAACTCGTCATAGGTATTATCGGCTAGAGTGATCTGTGGCCTTGCCGTTGTACCGTCGGTCAATTGGTGGGTTGTGGTCAGCAATCTTCCGGCATGATCATAAGTATAAGTATAGAGCTCTGTTTGTTTTCCTCCTCCATTGGCATCCTTAGTATGTACATGCATTTTCTTCGTAGGCTGACCGGTAAAGTTATAGGCGATATATTCTTCGTCTACTCCACCCAAATGATTTGCCGATTTAGTTTGAATTAAACGACCACGGTTATCATAGTATAACATCGAGACAGTACCAACCTCCATACTTCCATCAGGCATGAGGCTTCTTGCCCGTGTTGCTGTCAGTTGTCCTTTGGGTGTATTTAATTGCAGACCATTGTTAATATACCTCTGCCCGTATCCGCTCTTTTCTGTATATTTGAGTAATTCCCTATAGTTGATTTGGGTATTGTTGGGAAATGCATCATATGCATCATAATAATTAATTATCATAGAGCCTGTGTAGACTACTTCAGGTAAAATATTCCATGTATATCCATAATATTTATTCGGATCTATTTTTTCTGTTACAACAATATCTTTACATTTAGTAATTAGACTTGCATGTGATGCAGGGGATGGATATATCCCCGATATAATCAACCGGCCGAAAGCATCGTATTTATTAAAAGTCCACTCGGGAGATGAGGTCTTTGCCCGCTGCTCACCGTCTTGCGTAAAGATCAGACGATCGGCCTTGTCGTAAACATAGTATATCGGCTCGCATCCGGGAAGACGTTTCAATATACATCGGTTACGACTGTCATATTTATAGATGTAAGCATATTGTTTCATTTCAGTACTGTTGTCCGAATAATCTTTTATCTTATCAAAGCCTTCGGGAGGAATGACATAACACAAGTTGCCAAAATCATCATAGACATACAGAGTATTCAGGTGCTGAATCGTTTTGTCAGCTAGTACATTAATCGATCTGGTTAATAAGATCTGGCCAAGTTTATCCTTAAATTCATAGACTTTATTGCCGTTCTCATCAGTCATGCGCGTGACATACAGCTGAGCCGGATCGTATACTCCACCTGAATAGGTAAGTTTGGTGGTCAGCTCTGATCCGATAATGGAATATTTACGACAAGACAGAGCTCCATTATCGTCCGCACCTGTTCCATTGGTAAGGTATTCAGTCTTTACGCCTTTCCCGTTTTTATGCCAGTCTGCTCCCGGAGCATATTGCTCAAGTACACGGCTCAGAGGAGAGGCTTCATAAACAGGGCGGCTGTAAGCTACCGAATCCGAGGCGGTGTTATAGGTGGTACTCCTGTAGGTAGCCATCGCACTTGTTTTATAGTTAGCCAATGGCATATAAGCACCGTTATTACCCGCAGCTACCGCCGGAAGCCACGAACGGTCTTCTCGTCCGAAAGGATCATATTCCTGATAAGTCACAAGATCGGCTGCCAAAGGAGTTATTGCCCGTAAAACGGTTTGTACAGGACGCCCCAATCCGTCAAAATATTGAATGGCTTCCATGTAACGGCTGCCGTCATCCGTGGTATAGGTCTTGGTCTGGATATAGTTTTGAGATGTACTCACCGAAGAAGCTTGACCCGCATAAGGATCACAGGTCGAAGGATTCACCCTCAAAGTAAGAGCTCCCGATGTGCTGGTAGCTTTGAAACTAAATCCGGGCAAAAGGCTGATTGTTTGGCAGGCTGTCTCTGTACCACCTGTCGTTTGCGGGGTCTTCAAGGTAATACTTACCTGACTCGTTATCTCCAGACTGATAAGAAGAAAGGATATGATGGTAAATAGTTGTTTCATGGTTGAGCTGCTTTTAGTTGTTCTTTTAATTCATCTATTTGCTTTTGCTGATTTTTATTTTACTTATTCTGTTCGATGACATATAAAGTCAGTTCCTCGATCTTTTGTAAAAGCTTTATCTGCATCTCGTTTACATTCAACCCATTTTCAACCATCTGTTTCTCGGATGGTATTTCAGGCAAATGTCTGTTCTCTTTTACAAATGATTCAATCTCCGATAAAGGCCTCAACGGATAATCAGGTGAAAAGACAAAGTCGGCGCCTGCATTGAGTCCTAATGAATGAAAACGAGCTATTTCACGCCCATCATTCACGGCTATGCCTACAGAGCCTCCTGTATCGGTGTATCCTCTGTAAAAATTAATACTGTTATTTAATATGTTGTAAAATCTATGTTCTATGGCAAATGATTTAGTATTGATAGGTTGAGTAACATAGGAACGTACCCCCAAGAATGTTCCATCTCCCGTCGTATTCCCTTCCTCTAATCGAGCAAAAACTGAGCGCAAAGTATTTGTTGAAGTGTTAGCGATATCAATTTTATCTTTTACAAGTAATTTCCCATTTATTGTTTGGTCTTGGGAAAAAGCATTTATAATTGACAGTGAAAAACACATAAGAGTTATAATCGTTTTCATAATGGTTCGTTTTATTTTTATTGGTTTTGATAATGGTAGTCATACTTTTGAATAGTTTGTTTATTAGCTGTACTTACGATATTGTCTTTATATATGTAAGTCTCCTTTAATCGTCCAAAGCTATCGTAATCATAATAAGCAGTAATACCCGATGGATCGGTAGAAGTTAACATACCTACTAGAGGTTTATAGGTATAAGTGGTAATTTGTATATCCTTCAAAGCACTCGTATTATTACGTAAAGCATTTATGGCTAACAAATCAGCATCAGATGGGATCGAAGCTGATGCAACACGGTCTATTAAGGTTTGCCCCAGAACTGCCACTATTTGGGTATATGTTACATTTTTTATCTCAGCAATAGGGTATTGACAATTGTAAGACCAGAGATAAACGACAGATATACCATCCAACCCTGTTATTTGTTGTATATTGCCTTTACTATTAAATAAATCATATACTAAGTCAACCCGACTATCTGTATTTATTTTAGTTGTTACAGATTTTGGTAAAAATAAGTTCTTTGTTTTTATCGGATCTTTTTGATAGTCTGTTATAATTTGCTGCATACTATTACCCGTCGTAATCGTTTTTTCAATAACTGGTGCCAAAATATTTGCTTTTACCATTTCTTTATAAATGATATCACTTTTATTACTAGGGTAAGAGTAATCTACATTTATAGTAGTTCCATTGCTATTTACTATTGTTTTTTTCTTGACATAATAACCATCTGTATCGTAATTATAGGATTCATTTATTTCTAATATACCAGAATTTTGTCTATACTCTTTAGTTTTCTGCGATGTCAAGTAAAACTGATAAAAATATTCTTTATTCAACTGTGAATAATAACCAAGCTTTGTATTTGCAAACGAAGATGGAGTATTTATATATACATTATAATTTGAAAAAATATTATTATCTAAGGGTCTATATTCATAAACTATATTTTTAACAAGCTTTTCGTCTTTTGAATAATATCTTTCTTCTTTAATCATGCCTCTTTCTCTAGAACGATCTTGGGCCTTTTTAGTTATTGATTTGTATAAATTGTCTATAATTGGGTCTTTAATTTTCCCGACCCATTCACCATTTATCATAATGTCACTAGAATATAATTTATCGTTATTATAATCATCGGGATTGGAGGTTTCTAAAATATTTCCATAAGAGGTAAATATCGTTTGTTTATATTGATCAGGCTCTATTGTATCATATTCATATCCTGTTTTGTAGGTTATATTTATTGAAGCATAAGCTCCACTTTGCATATCAGCAGGACCATAACATTCTATTTCAATTCTATAATCTGTGTTTGCATTTAGGTTTAACCGCCGATCTTGTGTAGTTGTACCAAAAAGAGGATCTCCTGTATAACCATTATTATATGTGCTACCATAAAAATAATAAGCCTGAATTAATTTATTTGTATTAGCCTCTGATATTTTAATAGAAGCTGTTCCATTTTGTCCATAATATTGTCCTTTCCCAAAGCCATTAATGATCCATGTTTGCGGTACATTCTTTGTATTTACATTCAGAGTAGCTTTTCTTATATCGTCTGATGGAGAAATCCCTTTATATACAGTTTCGTCATGCACTACATGATGTGTTCGCTTTAGATTATTATACTCTAATACTGATTTATAACGAATATGGTCCGTATCATAAGGCCGTTCATTAAACCCATAGCTAGAAGAACCAAATAGAGGTTTTTTTATGTCATCAAATGGAAAAGTGTATAATGGAACATACATTAATTCACCACTACTTATATATGTACCACTATCTTTAAGAGGAGATATTGTATAGATATAATCTTGGGTTTGTTTTAGCCCAAGATTATCATAGGATATGATTTGCTTTATCCTACTCCCTCCAACTTTTCGCGTTCCAAACCTTGAACGCATTGTAGGGATAGATACTGTTTGAGTAAAAAGGTCGAGTTCAAGTGCATATTGACACTCATGTTGTTCATATATAAATTGTTTATATCCACCTGTTGGAAAAGTTATTTTATTTAACAATGCGGCACTTTCCACATTCGTTCCCGGTCGTCGGTTCCCTTGTTGAAAGTCGTACAATTCTTGATCAAATATAGTATTTATAACTAAACTAGAATTTGTTCCAGAGCCACTCCAATACCCCCAATGATCATAATCTATTGCAAGGGGACTAACATAAGTGCCTTGCGGATTATAAGAGAAGTTATATTTTCCATTTATAGAATTGCGTATTTGTTCTAAAAATTGCCTTCTTCCAATCTGGACATAGTCTAAATTTGTTGATTCTATTTTTATTAACTTATTATTGTCTTTCAGATATAAACATACGGAATCTAGCTGAGCTCCAGTTTTTCTTCCAAAAACAAAATCTTTGAAGCTGTTTCGCTCATATATCGTATTTTTCTTATGTGAATGAAAAAATCTAACTATTTTATCATCTAATTCGACTGACTCTACTAATGCTATTTTATTTAAAGCCATGGTTTCAAATAGACTATTCCCGTATCCATATTTTGACTGTCTTAATAGATAACACATTTGCAATTCTTCATTATCATTCTGAGATGAAAAGTTATACAAATCCCAAGGTGTAACATGATAGGTCCTTTTACTATCGGGGGATATAGTCGTATCTACTAAGTTTTTATAATTAATCCTAAGGATACGACCATTCGGAGCAATGATCTTATATAAATAAAAAGCACTAATTGTATTATGCCTCTGTAAGTCATTTATGTTTTGATTTGATGGATTGGTTCCTCCACTCGGGAAAGTTAATCTTTCGTCCCATGTAAAGGCTGCATATTCTGTAGCACTATAACTACCTCCAAAACAGTAAACATATCCGTCATCTGTAGTTATCCTTATTTCTGACTTTCCATTGTAATCACTTTGAACATTTTCTACTAGAAAATAACTTGATATATCAATTTTAACCTTTCCTCCTGAGTATGCTATAGATTTTATTGATCCATCAAAATCAATAATGAACTTACCTGAATGATTCCCAAAGCTAAATCTATATATATCAGATGAAGCCTCTATATTATCAGTATCTTTTAATAAAGGGAAGTTGGCCCAATAATTGTGATTTATATTATTTGCAGGATTCTCAAACAAAGATTGAGATGTGGTATTTGTAGTGTATCCATTCGCTAATCGTAAAAACCCCCTAACTTTTAAATATTGAGCTCTATCAAACACAGTACCATCATAATCGTCAGGAATTCCTCTAACTTCCCTGTAAATCGTTCCTCCCATAATTAAAGACCAATGTAGTCCTACATTTCCTTCAGGTTCGCTAGGCTTAAATCCACTGGAATTGTAACTTAACGAAATGGGAAAGCTAAAGTCTTTATCTATAAATTTGTTTAATATAGGGATTTGTAAATCTAGTCTGCCTGAATTAAGAGAAACGGGAGTGTTATCATAGCGAATAATATCGGCTACCTGTGGTGATATAAATTGAGGAGCAATACTTGATATGTTTATGTTCTCAATTTCATTTTGACCATGTATTAGTAATGTCAAAAGAAACAGGATTTTTAGTACAATATATTTTTTCATTATATTTTATTTACTTTTTGATTATTATTTCATTTACAAACAAGTTGTTTGCTGTAATCCTCAACACATAGTTCTTCGGATACAGCGACGAACAATCTATCGTTTCATAGTATGTGCCTTTAGCTCTGTTCTTCGAGGTAATCTTCTTGACAGGCATCCCTTCTAATGAGTATAACTCAAATGAGACTTTTGCATCTTCCTTTAATTCATATTCTATGTTCAAGAATGATTCCACCGGGTTCGGATATAGTCTGCAAGTCATCATATCTTCCAATGTGACAGTTTTGACTTGTCCTTTATCTGTGTTCTGGTTGTTATCTTGGGGCTCCTTCCACAGTTCATCGAGCAATGCCTGATTCTCGGGGTCGGTATCCAGATATAAATGATCCTGAGGCGGAAAGAAGAATGCAGTCTTGAAGATTTCGGTACTGTCTTTCAGGTTAATGTTCCTTATTGTTTCGAAGACTGGATAGCGATACCCTTTGCTATACCAACGGCAGGTTTCTAGCTGCTTACCTGCATTGTCTGTTTCAGATGTAACAGAACTACCTTCCTGAGGCACATCAAAGATTGTTTGTAAGGTCTTTACCCTGAGTACCGGACTAAGCGTATCCCCCGAAGGAAGGATCATCTTACCGTAAGCATCGGCTGTCGTAGTCACTGTCCCTTGTGTCTGGATATCCACTGTAGAGGAATAAACTCCCTTTGATTTGTAAATCGAAGAAGAGCTTTGTCCGTAGTTTAACGGAAAATGCATCAAAAGCATGGAACTGGTATAGTTCAATACCACCGAAGGGTTCTCATGTCCTCTTTGCAAGAGAGAATCATTTGTTAAATGATAATAGTACATGGTGTTGTGTTCTGTACCTACGATCAGTTCATTATCTGATATATTCTTCTTTAAATAACGGGTATTACCCAGTATATATACACTGTCTCCTTCCAAGGGGGGAAGAGAATAGGTAAGAGTATATTCATCGTTGACAGATTTGAGCTTACTGAAATCCCAGAGCTTGTTTGTGCCGCTTTCTCCGGGGTTTACATACTCTACCTGCTGCTTGACCAGTATATCGCCAACGCGGTATTGATTATGGGTAGTGTTCAGCTGTGCAGACAAAGAAAAAGCACAGCCCAAAACACTTGCTAATATTAATGCAATTGCTTTCATGTTATATTAAATATTAAGCGTTATTTCCGGATTATAAAAAGATATCCCTTCTGTTGCTATTTCTAAATATTTAGCACAGTTGTTCTTATATATAAAGTAAATAATGGATGAAAGGTTAGTGTATCCCTTTTAGATTTATATAAGCGAATATCCAGTCTGAAAAAATGTAATTTGTCTTCATAAGTAATTATTTAAAAAGTTAATTAGCCCTTTTAATTACTTTGCTTTTCCCTTCTGAATACTTCTTGTTCAAATGTATTAAATTGTTTTAAAATATATCCCAAAAACATAAAGAATATTTAAGGCTTAATGAAAAATTAATAAAGTCATCAAATTCGATCAGATAGACATGTAGTTGTGCGATCGGTAAAAGAGGCTATCGAAACGTTGAAAGGGTATTTGGAATAAATTCTATCTTTGTATCATTATGAGAAAATCGGTTTTAGTACTACTTTCTTTTTCAAATACTTCTTCAGCAAAAGACTAAAGGGTAGGGTAGTGCGCGTTTCTGACGGCGACACGGTA